>CACZOW010000074.1 GCA_902782885.1 uncultured Ruminococcus sp.
CCCAAGGCTACCGACGCTCCCAAGGCTACCGACGCTCCCAAAGCGACCGAAGCTTCAGGCGAGACTAAAGATAATACCAAAAAAGACAATAAGTGGCTGGTTCCCGTTGTGATCGGAGCGGTGGTAGTTGCCGCTGCGGTGGCTGCCGCGGTGATCATCGCTTCCAAAAAGAAAAAGAAATAAGCGGTCCCGACCGTTTCACGCGAGCGGGCGCCCGGAGTTTCCCAAATGGATAAGCTGTTGAAAAATAAAAAAATATGGCTGATCGCGGCGGTGCTGCTGGTGGCGCTGGTCGTCGGCATTGCGATCGCGTATATCAACAACCGCGGCGGCATTGACGACAACGGTTCGTACGAGCAGCCGGTGATCATTGACGCCACCGAGCCCCCGGAACGTACGGACAACGCCGGCACGGCCACCGGGACCGCGGCAACGGAATTGCCCGCGGACAGTACGCCGAGTCCCGCGCCCGCCACGGGAGCTCAGGCGACGTCAAAGCCCGCCGATCCCACCGGGACGCCGGCGCCGACCAAAGCGAAGACGCCCACACCGGCGCCTACCCGAACGCCGACGCCGAAGCCCACCCGGACTCCGACACCCAAGCCCACCGCGACGCCTACGCCCAAGCCTACGGCGACTCCGGCGTTGATCGACCGGGACGGCGTATACACATCCAAAGACGACGTAGCGCTGTATATCCACACCTACGGCACGCTGCCGAAGAACTACATAACCAAGTCCGAGGCGCAGAATGTGTACGGCTGGAGCGGCAACGGCAGCGACAAACTGGAAAAGTACGCGCCCGGCAAGACCATCGGCGGCGACAAATTCGGCAACCGCGAAAAGCTGCTGCCTACAAAGAGCGGGCGTCAATACTACGAGTGCGACATCGATACCATGGGCAAGGCGCGCGGCGTTAAGCGCATCGTGTACTCCAACGACGGACTGATCTACTACACCGAGGATCACTACGAACACTTCACGCTGCTCTACGGCAAGCCGTGACGCGGGCGGAGGCGGACAAATGAAAGAGACCACTGTTGACCTGCGGCGCGCCGCGGGCAAACGCGAGGCGATAAAACTGATATACAAAGCGATTGGTTTTGACGGCGAGGCCGGAACGAATCTGGACGCGCTGGCAGACGTGCTTTCGGCTTGGGGAATGCCGGTACGCATCCGGATGCTGTACTGGAAAAGTTTCTGCGACCGGGAACCTGTTGCCGCTGACGGCATCCGTTCGGTGCTGGACGACATGATGGTGGAGAACCGCAATATCGTCGCCGCGTATCTGAGCGGCGGAAAACGCAGCGGACTCCAATGACAATGCTAAAAAACAATTTACGATAACATTGCGATATAGTGAAAGGGGAATTGAATGATGTTTAAAAAACTTTGTGCGGAATTTCTGGGCACGCTGCTGCTGGTACTGTTCGGCTGCGGAAGCGCGGTCGCCATCAACTCTGTGTTCGGGCCTTTCCCGGACGGCGGCGTGTACGTGTACATCGCGCTGGCCTTCGGCCTGGCGCTGGTGATGCTGGCGTACGCGTTCGGCGACGTATCCGGAACGCATGTCAATCCGGCCGTGTCGCTCGGCATGCTGATCGCCGGCAGAATGAGCGTAAAAGAATTCATCGGCTACGTGCTGGCGCAGTTTGCGGGCGGTATCGCCGGCGGCGCGCTGCTGCTGGTGTTCTTTGACAAAAAGACCGGACTGGGGACAAACGGCTACGGCGCCAACAGCGCGGTCAACGCCTCGCTCTTCCAGGCGCTGCTCATCGAATGCATCCTTACGTTCGCGTTCGTGCTGCTCATCCTGTTCGTTACCGATAAGATCGAGCGCTCTTCCATCGCGGGCCTTATCATCGGTCTCACTCTCGCGGTCGTGCACATTCTCGGACTGCCTTTCACCGGCACTTCCGTGAACCCGGCCCGTTCCCTCGGCCCCGCGATCTTTGCGGGCGGATCCGTGCTGGCGCAGGTATGGGTATTCATCGTAGCTCCGCTGGCCGGCGGTGCGCTTGCCGCGCTGGTCTACAGACTGCTCAAACACACCAAGTCTGACAAGAAAAATCAGGAATGATATTAAACGGTTCAAAGTCAATTGAATCTGTTTGCAGGCGGCGCGGGCTGCTCCACGCCGCCGCTTTATTATTGACTCTCGTGCTGTGCGCGGGGGCATTTTCGGCATTGGCGAATATCATCGCACCGCTTGACGCGGAGGCGAAGGCGAAAGGTTATAAGCCCGCCGAATTGTCGAAAGACGGATTCGCGGTACTGGAGATCGATCTTGACGGTTACACGGAGGAAGAGATCCACCGCTCCACATGGCTTCCTATAACCTACACGCTGCGTTACGACGGCGTGATACTGAAAGATGAATCCGCGCAGATCAAGGGCAGGGGCAACTACACCTGGGGCATGCCCAAACGTCCCTACGCGGTCAAATGCGACAAGCGCACCGACTGGTTCGGCTTCGGCGCGGCGCGCGACTGGGTGCTGCTGGCAAATATTACGGACCAGACGCTGATGCGCAATCAAGTCGCGCATACTCTGGCGGGACTGTTCGGCTTCGCGTTTGCGTGCGAGTGCCGCCCCGCGCATGTGTTTATTGAGGGCCGCTACAACGGCCTGTATCTGATCACCGAAAAGGTCGAGATCGACAAAGCCCGGCTGGCGCTGGAAGACCGCGCCGGCGACATTCTGCTCGAGCTGGACAACAACTACGGCTGGGGCGAACCTGACGCGTTCCAGACGGATTTCGGCAATCTGTACGTCCCCAAAGATCCCACCAACGAGGAACTGAAGGCGGACAAAGAACATACCACAGTGACGTTCAAACGCGCGCTCAGCAACGCGCGGCAAAAAATAAACGATTTCGAACAGGCGGTAGTCGGACGTACCCGGTTTGAGAACTTTTCTCAATACATGGACATGGATTCCCTGGTGAACTGGTACATTTTCAACGAAATAATGAAGAACGACGACACGCTGTTCAATTCCAGCATATTCCTGTACAACGATTACGACGGCGTGCTGCACATGGGACCGGTGTGGGATTACGACCTGGCCATGGGCGGCATCGACCGCAACGACGGGAAGAATGTTGACCCCGAAGGTTTCATGTTCCTGGAAGATTACTGGGGCAAGCCCAACTGGATGCGCTACGCCCTCGAGAGCACCACGCTTCAGAATATGATCCGCGCCCGCTGGCAGGAACTGTACACCTCCGGCACGTTCGAGTATATAGTTTCGTTTCTGGAACAGCAGCGGGAGTATCTGCGCGACGCGTACGAACTCAATTATTCCGTCTGGCATAATGAAGGCGTTTTCGTGCCTTCCGATTCTTTCGACGAGTCGGTGGACTATCTTAAGGATTTTATCGTTCGCCGCGTTGCCTGGCTGAATTCCCAGTGGAACGATTCCGGTGCTACCGCCGCACCGGTGACCGCGGAGCCTCCCGCCACGCCGACGCCGGTCAGGACCAAGGCGCCGTCAACGCCCGCGCCCACGCCGCTGCCCACCGACGCGGCCGCGGAAACGGCGGCTGAAGCACAGCGCAGCAGCGGGGACAATGAAGTTCTTAATTATATTCTTATTTTCATCGGCCTCACCGCGGTGCTGGTGACGGTCATTCTGTTGTCGTATTTAGTGATCAGCAAGATCAAAGAGAGAAAATAAAATGGCGGCGCGCAGATCATTGACCGTTTGCTTCGGATGTTTGATGCTGGCGCTCGCACTGGCATTGCCGGCGGGCTGCGGAAGAAACGTCGTCACGGACAAAATACCTGCGGCCGTCACCGATGAGCCGGACGAGGGGTACGAAACTATGCAGCTTTTTGACGACGTCGGCTTCGAACGCGGATTCACGGTCGTAGGGCAGGATACGTCCAAAGTCGGCAGCGTACTGCTCTATGCGGAAGGCGCCGCGCCGGTCCCGGACGGGGGACAGACCACCGCGTGGCTGGTCGCCCAGTGGAATTCCGGACCGTGCCTTTTTCGCGACCGTGCCGCCTCCGCGCCGAACGTGCTCACCGACGGAGCGGTAAAAACTGTTACGCTGGATCCGGCGACCCGCGCCGTGGCGCTCCGGCTCAATACGATCCCGCTCTATAACGGCGCCCCCGGAAAGACCGAAAACTGGCCGCATCTGCTGCTGGAGCAGTCGCCGCTGGATATCGCCGACGGCGCGCTGAAATACTACTCGTGCTCCGCGGATAAACTGATCCTGTCGTTGGATATCCGGATGAACAGCTACAGGTTCGTGGATATTGACGGCGTCAACGCCGCGCAGTTTCTTTCTTACTATTACGTCAAGAGCAAGACCGGCGACGATTTCGTATGGTTCGGCGTGCCGCTTTTTGACAACCGGGGAGAGACCGGCCTGTACTGGGCGCTGGATACCGCGGGGTCAAACCGGATGATCTACAGCATCCCCAGCGCTGAGACCTATAAAAACAGCCCTCATTCGCTCGTAAAGGCGCCGAACGAGCCTTATACGGGTCAGGAGTGGCTGCACGTAAAAGTCGATTTAAAGCCCCATCTGGAGGCTCTGCTGGCGCTGGGCCTCCGGGAGGGGATATTCAGGTACGCCAGAACTGTGGATGACCTCTACATCAGCGGCGTCAACATCGGCTGGGAGACCATCGGCAGCTTTGATATCGAGATGGAGATCAAAAACTTCGGGTTAAAGAGTTATATCCGGGAGGATTGACGATTCTGAGCAATCTGGCGGCCGTATTGCTGCCTGCAGCAATGCCTGGAGCTCACGCTCAATGAGGTCGGCCGCACCTTTCTGCCTGATCCGCGGCCGTGATTACACGCTCGATGAGGTCGGCCGCTCCTTTCTGCCTGATCCGCGGCCTGATTAGACGCTCGATGAGGTCGGCCGCTCCTTTCTGCCTGATCCGCGGCCTGATTTCACCGGCCGCTCCGCATTCTCGCTCATTTTTTGAAGCAGGCTGCATCGATTTCTTAAAAAAAGTGAAACTTGGCGTTTTTTTAAGAAAAAATATGTCTCCGGCGCCGGATTTTAGTCCCGGAAGGCACGAATTGTGTCTCGGATGAGACAGTTTTAGTAGTTAGCAGCAGCTTTAAAGTAGTTTGAAGGGCCAAAAACGACTCTGCAAGCGCTTTGCCAGGCTAAAACTAGCTGAGAGAAGGAGCCGTTTTCTTAAAAATGAGCGATTTTTCACCTTTTTTAAGAAATCGGCAAAGCAGCGGCCGCAGTTGCGATCGCTGCTGCCTGGCGCACCGCCCGGGATCTGTCGTTCATCCGCATTCTCGCTCATTCGACTGCATTCTCGCTCATTCAACTGCATTCTCACTCATTTTTATACTGCAATTTTCAATTTTGTAAACAAAAAACACATTACCTGCTTTTTTATTCAATTTCATGCTCGTTTTTCTTCCCGCAGCGGGCATTCGCAACATCGATTATAGTTAATTTCCTCTCCTTGAACCACTTTTTCCGACTCGGGGCTCCTTCGAGGCCCTTCGAGGCACCTCTTCGGCACCTCTGCAAGCACTTCAAAGCGTTGAAAGCCGTTGTATTATCCAGCCCGCCGGGCGGAGAAGGCGCTATTTCTAAACAAAAGCTGACGTCGCCAGGTAAAAAAATACCCCCTCGCGGACAACACGCGAGGGGGCATTATATTTAAAAATTTATTATGATCATTTCACCACAAACGTGAACCGGCCGCCCGGAGCCGCTTCGCCGTCGGTGTAGAGGTTCAGGATGTTGCCCTCGTTTTCACCGATGAGGTTATTGTCGCACCATTTGAAACCGAACACCGGGGGATTGCCCACCTGCGGCATGCCCAGCATCTCGCGCGGAATGCGCAGCTGGATCACGTTTTTGCGCACGTAATACTCGACCTCGCCGACAGTCTCCCAGTCCCAGCCCCCTTTGGAGCGCTCCAGCACGGTGTGGTTCTCGTCGGCGGGAGTCACGCGGTTGACAACGAACTCGAACCCTTCCCAGTTCGCGTCGCCGGAGCTGCCGGTGTCAATGAACAGCCGCATCCAGCCTTCGTCCGTATACGGCGTGATCACGTCGGCCGTATCGGCGTAGAAGTAGATGAACCGGTCGTCGTACGCCACTTTGGCGGTTACGATATCGTTGCGCGCGGTGTTGTTCTTAAGCACTTTGTTGCCGTACCCCCGCGAGCCGTTCTGCTTGCTGCGGACCCAGGTGCTGTGGACGTACGTGTTGTACGCGGGAATATCGTTCCACTGCGAGATCTTTCCGCCGATGTCGATGGTGGCCTTGCGATTAACGCTCTCCGCGGGCGTGACGCCCTTGAAGCGGCGGATATTTTCGCACAGCTGGTAATAGTAATAGTCCTTCATCACGCCGTTGCTGGGTTCGACGTCGCGGCTGTGTTCGGTGTCGCACTGGTCCACCAGACAGTTCTTCAGCGTTGTGTCGCCGGCCCAGGTCTCCATGCGGATCGCCACCCACTCGTTCCAGCCGGTGACAAAGATGAACTCGGGATCCAGGCTGAGGGCGTAATCCCACTGCTGCTGGAAATTGAGCCCGTAGAACTTGGAGTCGGCAATGTTTTTGTCCACGGTGATCTTCTGACCGTCTTTATTGTACGTGTAGGAGTAATCGCCCTTGGCGTAGCTGCGGCCCATGACGTTGTAGCCGCTCATGGCGGTGATGACCTGCCGCTTGTAATCCGCGTTCTGCGCCACGCCGACCGTGATCTGCTCCACGGTGCCGTCATCGTTTTTGTAAGAAGCCTGGGGGTACGTTGACAGCCAGCCCCAGTGGCCGACGGAGGTGGAATTGCCCTGCTTATTCATGAAATATGAACCGTCGTTCTCGCGCCACGTGAAGAATTTGCGGATCTCGCGGTCCGTGCCGGAGGAACCGAGCGAGCCCGGATAGCCCATCATCAGCGGCTTGCCCTTCCAGTAGAACCACAGATCCTGGTACTTGCCCTGACTGTAAATATCTTTATACAGCTCGCGCATCTGCGTTGCCGCCCAGTCCACCGCGCCGAAGGGGAGCATGAACACGATCTGCGGAACGTTGACGCCTTCCTTCTTGGCTTCGGTGAAGGTCTCGAAAATGGCGGTGTAGGATTCTTTCCAGGTGAACGTGCCGTTGGTGTTGTCGAAGATTATGCAGTCGACGCCCGCGTCCGCCAGCAGTTCCGCCTGCTTCCGGAGCACGTATTTGTCCGCGGTGGAATAATAACCGTATATCGGCTCATCCCAGAAATGATACCCGGTGTTGCCCTTCCAGAGCTTGTTTTTGAAGTCGTGCTTCACGGCTTCGGCCTCTTCCGGCGAAAGCGCGCTGAGGATCTGCGTTACGTTGCGGATGGAGGTCGAACGGCTGAGCTCTTCGTGCCAGTCCGAATAGAATATTCCCACGTAGCGGCCTTCGCGGCGATCGCCTACGGTCCCGCTGTATTCGGTGGAGGAGTACGAATCGCCTTTGAACGAAAGCGCCCGGCCAAGCGCATCCACGGCGGCGTACGTCTGAGGCTTTACGGCGTCAATGCTCTGCGCGGTCACCGGCAGCGCGAAGGCAACGTCGTACGCTTCTTCTTCGCTGAGCGGCGCGGCGGTGGGGACTTCCGGCTCAATGGTCGGTACTTCCGTGGGCAATTCCGTCGGCACCGGTTTTTCACCTACCTGGCAGGCGGTCAACGCGACGCACGCCAGCAGCGGCAGCACCGCGATACGCAGGAGCTTTTTCAATGTGTTTCTGTTCATGCTGTTTTTCCTTTCGGTCTGACTG
Source organism: uncultured Ruminococcus sp. (assembly GCA_902782885.1). GTDB lineage: Bacteria > Bacillota > Clostridia > UBA1212 > UBA1255 > UBA1255. The sequence continues at coordinate 7,754 of CACZOW010000074.1, forward strand.
TTTGATCCAATTATATTTATTATTTATTCCAGAAGCCCGGCAAGCGATGCCCAGACTTCGCCGGAGATCTCATCGATCCCGCGCATGTTGCCGTCCGCACCGGTGCAGGGGACAACATTGACGCCGCCGAACATCTCGGCGCAGGTTAGGTAGCCTTTGCGCACGGTCTCGAGCAGTTCGTTGTCCTTTTCGTACACGTCCGCTTTTTCGCCGCCTACATAGTCGCGGCGGCCTTTTTTGGCCACGTTGGCGCGGGATACGCTGACGGGCACGTCAAAAATAAAGAATATGTCGGGTCTGGGCACGCCCAGCACGTCGAATTCCAGCTCGAACAGCCATTTTATGTACGTTTCCAGCGCGTTTTGCGGGTCTTCGCCGCGCTTTTTGGCTTCGAGCTGTACGCGGGAGCCCTGGTAGGCGGCATTGGCCATCGTGGAACGGTTCAGCAGGATCACGTCGTACGCGCCGGCGTCAAACTTTTCGAACGCTTTGACCCGGTCCATGGCATACCACAGCGACATCGAACGGACGTCAACGTCCGCGGCCGATACGCTTCCGCTGCCGGACAGGAATACGCCGATCTGGGATCCGAAGAATGATTCGTAGCATGGGAAATCCAGCACGCCCACGCGTTTGCCGGCGGCTTCGAGGCGCGCTTTCAGCCGCGCGAACTGCACGCTTTTGCCGCTGCCGTCGATGCCTTCCAGCGCGATCATCAGCCTGTGC
>CACZOW010000075.1 GCA_902782885.1 uncultured Ruminococcus sp.
ACTCGTTATCCGCTGAGTGATCGCCTTGATGAGATCCCGGTCAGTTATCGTCCGCGCGTAGGAGTCCGCTTCGGGCAAAGAAGAAATCTTGACCTGAGCCACCGTATCTGCGTTCAACTCTTTATCAAACATTTTGCCGCCGTTTTTAGGAACGATCAATGCATAGAGCGCATGCATTTCTTCCCGGGTCAACGGCACCGCATAGAATTCGCCGCTTCTCAGATCCCACAGGACCAGATATTGCTCCGACTCGAAAAACTCCAGCAAATACGCGTACTGAGCCTGCTGCGCAGAATCTGCCGGGGTGCTGCCGTTGTCCGGCTGAGCGGGCGAAAGCAGCACATAATAATCCGGTGCATCTTCCGGGTAGACCATATAATCATCCGAATACCGGTACGGAGCCAGTTTTAAAATTTCCCTGCGGTCGAGTTTTCCACGGAGCTCGCGTATGATCCGGTTGTCTGTATTGTCCGCGTAGAGCGCTGTGACGGGAGGCTTGCCGCTGGTTTCGACATCTTCATCCGGATCACACCAGAAGCTGACCGCGGGCGTATCGGATATATGCAGGAAGTAAAAGCGTCCGTTGACACTGCCCATCTCGAGCGCGCCCGTCGAGGGAGAATCAGGACCGGCTGTTGTCCGCAGCAGTTCCGTATTACCGATCGAGATCGTCACAGATCCGATCGTCCGGGTCAGTTTATCGCAGCCCAGCATGACGCTCCATTTGATCTTTTCACCATTTTCAAGCAGTTCCGACACTTCAAAAATTGCAATTATATCGTTTATTGGAGATTCATCTGTATCGCTATAAAGAGATACATGAAGATCCACTGACCGTTTTCGCGAATCGTCGGCAGCGGAGTAGTATACATTCCCCGGCGATGCGGCGGTCAGTTCTATAAGGTCGTCAATATTGACATCCTGGATCTTTGCGCGTGTTAAGAATTCAGACAGCGTATTTTCGCCTATACGGATACCGTACGGCAGAGCAAAACCGTCAATATTACGGGTAAGATGCAAACTGCCGAGATTTGAGTCCGGATCCGGATCCATCGCCAAAAAAGAAGCGAAATAACCATCACCGTGTTTTTCAAAAAGCACGCCTTTCCAATGATATTCGTATGGATTATAAACATTTCTTTCAATAGGATCATACTTGTCGACCCGCCCAAAGCCGTTCGCTTCAAACCAGCGGGCATAGTCATCCACGTTCACAGGCTGAGTCCAGCCGATGTTGTTGAAATAATCGTCCAGGTCAATGAGCGGCAGCAGGTGCTCTTCCGCTATTATTAAAGGGGGCTCTGTTGCCGGTGCTTCCGTTGCGGATGGCTCTGTTGCGGGCGCTTCCGTTGCGGGAGCCTCCGTTGGCGGCGCCGCCGTGCCGCTGTTCAGAATCGAACTCCCCTTTTCGCGGTCAATGCGTTTGCTGAGTATGATGCCCGCGGCGATACCGGCAGCAATGACAGCCACCGTCACCGCCGCCGCGGCCAGCGCCTTCCAAACATACCCTGACGCCCGCGTTGTCCTGCCGCGCACAACTGCGTTCGTATTGCCCGCGTCGCGCGCCTCCGCTACTAATTCGGGATCTATCTGCCGGATCGCTTCGGCGAGTTTGCCGCCGCGTTTGCCTTCATCGTTCATGTGATATGACCTTCCTTTCTGAGCGCGTCCCGAAGCCGGTCGCGGGTGCGTTTGAGCGTCATTTTTACTTTGCTCTGCCCCAGCCCGAAACGCTTCGCAATGTTGTCAACGGAGTCTCCAAACCAGTAGCGCCGGATAAAGATATCGCGTTCATCCGCTTTACGGCCGCGCAGGAACTGTGAGATCGCCGCTGCCAGTTCCGCCGCTTCGACCTGTTCCGCCACATCGCCGCCGTCCAGCAGTTCTTCAAGTTCGTCGAGCGGTTCGGCATCCTGCTGCGCTTTCCGTTTCAGCGCACTGTTCGACCGCACCCGCGACACGCAGATGTTGCGCGTCAGCGTTTTAAGATACGCTTTCAGGTTTGCGGGCGGCGCGGCGGGTATCTGTTCCCAGGCGGCCAGGAGCGCGTCGTTCACGCATTCTTCCGCGTCACGGGCGTCATGAAGAATGCCGCGGGCAACTCCCCCGAGGTACTCTCCGTATTTCTGCTTTGCCGCGTCAACGGCCGCCTCGTCGTGCCGTGCGAACAACCGCACTATCTCGCTGTCTTCCGCCAACTGCCCCTGTCCTCCGTTACTGTTGAAATGCACTTCACTTATACAGTCGCAAACCGCATCCCGCAGGTCACATTTTTTGAACACGGGTCTGTCCCTGTGTTCAAACGATTTTAACACACGGGTCTGTCCCCGTGTTCAAAAAAGTTATACTCCGCGGGGGGCGGGTTTTGCAAGCAGATACGGAAGCAGGCCTGGGCTCTACTCCCGAAATCGTAATGGCACTGCTTGATTCAGGCATTGCGACGGATAA
>CACZOW010000076.1 GCA_902782885.1 uncultured Ruminococcus sp.
CTCGTGTCCGTGATGCGCGCGCCCCGTTCATATACGGGCGAAGACGTGGTGGAGGTCAACACCCACGGCGGCACGGCAGTGATGCGCCGCGTGCTGGGGATACTTTTTAAGCGCGGCGTGCGGCCCGCGGAACCCGGCGAATTCACAAAACGCGCGTTTTTGAACGGCCGGATCGATCTTACCCGGGCGGAAGCGGTGGCGGAACTCATACAGGCGCGCACCGAAGAGAGCCGCAAAGCCGCCATGGAGCAGATGACGGGGGCGCTGGCGGCGCTCATTGACCGCCACGCCGAAAAGATAGGCGAGACGCTGGCAAGGCTGGAAGTGGCCATCGACTACCCCGAATACGACGAGGACGAGCAGATAATAAAAGAAGCGCTGGAGTCGCTGGAAAGCAGCGGGCGCGAACTGCGGGAACTGGCAGCCACGTATGAACGCGGCCGGCTGGTGCGCGAAGGCTTGCGGGTAGCGATCTGCGGAAAGCCCAACGCGGGCAAATCATCGCTGCTGAACGGACTTTTAGGTTTCGGACGCGCGATCGTCACGGACATTCCGGGGACAACGCGGGACACCCTCGAAGAGGCGATGGAGATCGCGGGGTTTCCGGTTATATTGACCGATACCGCGGGGCTGCGCGACGCGGACGACGTAGTGGAACGGCTGGGCGTGGAGCGCGCGCGGGCGGAACTCGGACGGGCAGACGCAGTGGTGTTCTTGTTCGACGCCGGGGGCAATATTGACGAAGATTTTGCGCTTCTGCACAGTATTGCCGCCGAGATAGCCGGAAAATTCACGATTTTAGCGGTCAACAAATGCGATCTGCTCTCCGGGGACGCGCCGGCGGCATATAAAGAGCGCTTCAGCGAGTGTCTGAAGGCGTTTGACTGCGCAAAAGCGGACACAAAACCGGAAGAAAACCGGGAAGTCGTGTTCATTTCGGTAAAACAGGGCGGTGCGGCGGACATTTCCGACCTGATTGCCGCATATCTCGAGCGGAACGGCGCGGGGAGCGGCGGGGCGATATTGACCGGGGAACGGCACAAAGCACTGGTAGACCGGGCCATAGCGGCGATCGACCGCGCGACGGCATCGGCGAAGCAGGGGCAGCCGCTGGATCTTATTGCCTACGACGTATGGGAATGCGCCAACGCCCTCGGCGAGATCACCGGCCGCAACGTGACCGACGAAGTTATAGATACGATATTCAGTAAATTCTGTCTGGGGAAATAGACGGACGATCAGAACGGAACGGATGTTATGGCACAGGAACGGCGCTGTTTTGGAGAATATGATATTGCGGTGATCGGCGCGGGCCACGCGGGTTGTGAAGCGGCGCTGGCGGCGGCAAAACTCGGGCTCAGGACCGTGGTGTTTGCAGTTACGCTGGACGGGATCGCCAATATGGCGTGCAACCCCAGCATAGGCGGTACCGCGAAAGGCCAGCTGGTGCGGGAGATCGACGCGCTGGGCGGCACGATGGGCAAAGCCGCGGATGCCACGGCGATCCAGGTGCGCTTTCTGAACCGGGCCAAGGGGCCGGCGGTGTATTCGCCGCGGGCGCAAATTGACCGCCGCCAATACCAGATATACATGAAACACGAGCTGGAACGCACGCCGAATCTGGACCTGAAGCAGGGGGAGATCGTGGAGATATTGACCGAGACCCCGGCGGAAGGCGGCAAAAAGCGCGTTAGCGGCGTTGTCACCCATCTCGGCGCGTATTATAAGTGCAGATGCGTTGTCGCCTGCACCGGCACGTACCTTAAAGGGCGCGTGATCGTGGGCGAAAATTCGTACAGCAGCGGTCCCGACGGACAATTCCCAGCCAATCAGCTTTCCGCGAGCCTGAAAGCCGCAGGGCATACTATAATCAGATTAAAGACCGGCACGCCGCCGCGGGTCAACGGCCTTACCGTAGATTATTCGGAACTGGAGATCCAGAACGGCGATGAACCGCCCTTCACGTTCAGTTTCGATCCGGAAAACGGCGGGGAAAGCGCGCCGGATCCGCGCGGTGTGGCGGGAGGCGGCAAACAGATACCGTGCTACCTGACGCACACCACGGAAGAGACACATAATATAATAAAAGCGAACCTGCACCGCTCGCCGTTGTTCAACGGATCGATAGAGGGCGTGGGACCGCGGTATTGTCCGTCGATCGAAGATAAGATCATGCGGTTTGCCGACAAAGACCGCCACCAGATCTTCCTGGAACCGCTGGGACGGGAGACGGAAGAAGTGTATCTGCAGGGATTGTCCTCGAGCCTGCCCGAAGACGTGCAGCTGGATTTCGTGCACAGCATCCCGGGGCTGGAACACGTGAGTGTGATGCGCCCGGCGTACGCGATCGAATATGACGCCATCGACGCCACCGAACTGGAGCTGTCGCTGGAGAGCAAACTGGTGGACGGACTGTTTTGCGCCGGACAGATCAACGGTTCTTCGGGGTATGAAGAGGCGGCCGGACAGGGTCTGATCGCGGGCATCAACGCCGCGCAGAAGCTCAAAGGGCGCGAACCGCTTATTCTGGACCGCAGCGAGGCTTATATCGGCGTGCTGATCGACGATCTGGTGACGCGGGGCACGAAGGAGCCGTACCGCATGATGACGTCGCGCGCGGAGTACCGGCTGCTGCTCCGGCAGGACAACGCGGACGCCCGCCTGACCGAAAAGGGCTACGCGGTGGGATTGATTTCCGAAGCGCGGTATCAGCGTTTTTTGCAGCGCCGGCAGCGCATCGCGGCGGCGGTGGAAGTACTGGAGGCAACGCATTTGGCCCCGGACGAACGCGTGGGTGCGCTGCTGGACGAATGCGGCAGTTCCCGTGTCCACGGCGGCGTGAGTGCGGCGGACCTGCTCCGGCGGCCGGAATTGACGCTGGCAAAACTGAAGGAAATATTGCCCGCGGATACTAAAAGCGTGATCGGGGCGCTGGCTCCGGTGGAAGCGGAACAGGTCGAGATATTGATCAAATATGACGGCTATATCCGGCGCGAACTGGCGCAGGTGGAACAATTCCGCCGCCGCGAGAAGCAGCGCATTCCGGAAGGCGTCAATTACGCCGACGTGCCCAGCATCAGCAACGAAGCCCGCGAAAAGCTGACAAAGATCCGCCCGGCGTCCATCGGGCAGGCAATGCGCATCACCGGCGTTTCCCCGGCGGACGTGGCGGCGCTGATGGTGTATCTGCACCGTTACGGCTCGGAAGGCGGTGAGCGGGCGTGAGAACGGAGCTGATCGGAGCGGAGTTGACGACGGCGCAGGCGGAGCAGTTTGATAAATACTGCGCGCTGCTCGTCGAGTGGAATAAAGTGATGAATCTGACGGCGATCGTTGACCCCGACGAAGTGGCGGTCAAGCATTTTGCCGACAGCCTGACGCTGCTCCCGTACCTGGATCGGGCCGGAACGCGCTCGCTGATCGACGTGGGCACCGGCGCGGGTTTTCCGGGCATACCGCTTAAAATAATGCGGCCGGAACTGGAAGTCACGCTGCTGGATTCGCTGGAAAAGCGGGTGCGGTTTCTGAACGCGGTGATCGGTGAGTTGGGGCTTTCAGGCATCCGGACGATCCATGCGCGCGCGGAGGATGCGGGCCGCGACCGGAAGCTGCGCGGACAATTCGACGCGGCAACCGCCCGGGCCGTGGCGCCAATGAACGTGTTGTGCGAGTTCTGCTTGCCTTTCGTGCGGCCCGGGGGAAGGTTTTTTGCAATGAAAGGGCCGGCACAGGAGGATTTCGGGCGCGCGCTGAAGGAGCTCGGCGGCGAAACGGAGTCGGATGAGGTGTTTGAGTTAAGGAGCGCCGGCGGCGAAAGTGAAGCGGCCTCCGGCGGCGCGGGCGGTGACAGTAAAGCACCTTCCGGCGGCGCGGCGTCGATGCAGCGCAGGATCATTAGTATAATAAAGACCGGTGCGACTCCGGCTAAATATCCGCGGCGGGCGGGGCTGCCTGCAAAGAAGCCGATCGCGTAGGGACAACTGAACGATCCGGATTTTTATATTGCCCGTACCACCTTTGAAAAGGATGGACGGGCAATTTTATATTATTGCGATTTTTGCAGCAAATTGCCGCAATATTGAAA
>CACZOW010000077.1 GCA_902782885.1 uncultured Ruminococcus sp.
CGCGACCGCCTGACCGCGGAATTTGCGGAAAACTACATGGAAAAGCTGTTTTACTTCTGTCTGAAGAAGACGGGAAACACAGCTGAAGCCGAAGATCTGACGCAGGACATCGCAGATCAGATCATTTCCGCACTGAACAAAGGCACTGTTCCGGACAACTTTGCCGCCTGGGTCTGGCAGATCGCGCGCAACCGTTACTCCGTATGGGCAAAACGCAGGCATGCTCACCGGGCGCTGATAAGCGGATCCGATATCGGCGACTATGAGCTCGCGGACGAGGGCGGCAGTATCATTGACGGAATGATAGATGCAGAGCAGCTGGCTCTGCTCCGGCGTGAGCTGGCATTCATCAAAAGCGATCACCGCAACATCGTTGTTGCCTACTACATCGAGGACAAAAACATTCGCGACATCGCTGCTTCGCTCTCTCTTTCGGTAAGCGCGGTCCAGCAAAGACTGCACCGCGCGAGAAAAATGCTGAAAGAAGGAATGGATATGACAAGAGAATTCGGAAAAAGAAGTTACAGACCTGAGGATATCACGTTTGCCGCGACCGGAAGTTTTCCCAGCGGCCTGCCGTGGAGAGCGGTCAACCGCAAGATACCCAATAACATACTGCTGCAGGCCAGCAATAACCCTTCCACTGTAGAAGAGCTGTCGATGGAACTGGGGGTGGCATTGCCGTACATAGAGGAAGAAGTGGAGGCGCTTTACCGCGCTACCCTGCTGGAAAAGCAGGGCGACAAATACGTCACCAATTTCTTCATCCTGGATAAGGAATGCCGCGTTGACTGCTATAACGCGATGCGGGCGCACGCCGGAGAACGAAGCCGGCTGATCGCGGAGTTCATTGACGACAGGCTGGCGGATATCCGGGCTCTGGGCATCGCGGGAGAGCATATTGACGACAACACGGTCCGCTGGTGGCTGGTACCGGATCTGATCGACTGGCTGATCGCAAATTGCGTAAAAGGGCAATCGGAATATGATCCCCCGAAGCGTGCCAACGGTGAATCCTGGGGATTCGTGGGGTATGAGCTTGCCGAGTTGCCTGAAAATACATCGATGGGCTGCAACGGCAAAGGCAACGGCACAAATATGTACTGGGCGTACAAATACGGCCACGACCTGAATATGTGGGAACAGTGCGGAGAACCGGATTATGAATCGGTTATGCTGTTGTGCGACTGTATCAGAAAGAACCGCCGTATAGGTTCATTTTCTGATATCGAATCAGCCGCCTGGGAGAAGATAAACGGCAGATACGCCCACGCATCCGAAGACGGATATGTTGTCCCGGACATCCTGGTGATTCGGGGCGACGCGCTGGATGCGATCCATAAAATGTTCTGCGAACACCGGAATTATCCGGCGCTTACCGCTAATTTCATGGATATTTATGAAAAACTGGAGGCGATTTTCAAGAAATACAGCCATGAAGTTTTGCATAAAAGCCTGGGTTACAACATCAAAATGGAGATGTACGCCACCCGGATGATGGCAATACACGATCTGCTGGATGCGAAAGTACTTGCCTTGCCGGAAGATCCGTCGAGATCCTCTCTGGGCATGCATCTGATACTGCGCTGAAAGCACGGGCGGATCGGTCGATCACACTTTGAGTTCCGTGATTTCCTCCCACTTCAGTCCCATGTTTTCCTTGCCGAAGTGACCGTAATTGGTCGTACGGCTGTAAATAGGAGTTCTTAGATCCAGGAACCGGATGATCGCTCCGGGACGCAGATCGAACGTTCGCAGCACCGCGCGCTCGATACTGTCCACCGGAGCTTTTTCCGTGCCGAAAGTATCGATGCGCACCGAAACGGGATGCGCCACGCCGATAGCATACGCGATCTGCACTTCGGCGCGGTCGGCGAGACCGCTTGCCACTACGCTTTTGGCGATATGACGCGCCATATATGACGCTGAACGGTCTACCTTCGTCGGATCTTTGCCGGAGAAGCTGCCGCCGCCGTGTCTGCCCATGCCGCCGTATGTGTCAACGATGATCTTCCTGCCGGTAAGTCCCGAGTCGCCGCACGGTCCGCCGATCACGAACCGGCCGGTGGGATTGATGAAGAATTTTGTATCCTCATCGATCAGTTCTTCGGGTATCACCGCGCGTATTACGTATTTTTCAATATCTTTGCGCAGTTTCTCCACGGGAACGCGCTCCGAGTGCTGGCTGGAGACGACCACGGCTTCGATGCGGGCGGGCTTATTGTCCTCGCCATATTCCACAGAGACCTGCGCCTTGCCGTCCGGCCTGAGATAATCCAGTATACCGCCTTTACGCACGTCGGTAAGGCGGCGCGTGAGTTTGTGCGCAAGACTTATGGGCAGCGGCATCAGTTCGGGAGTCTCATTGCACGCGTATCCGAACATCATGCCCTGGTCGCCGGCGCCGTTCTGCAGTTCGCTGCTCTCGCCCGAGCGGTTCTCGTAAGAAACGTCGACGCCCATGGCGATATCCGGAGACTGGCGGTTCAGGCAGTTTATGACGGCGCAGGTATCGGCGTCAAAGCCCATTTCAGAACCCACGTAGCCAATATCCCGCACGGTATCGCGCACGATCTTAACATAATCGACGACTGCTTTCGAAGTGATCTCTCCGAAGATCATGATCTGACCCGTGGCCGCCGTGACTTCGCAGGCAACGCGCGAAAGCGGATCCTGCGCGATCAGCGCGTCCAGTATGCGGTCGGCAATAGCGTCGCAGATCTTATCGGGATGCCCCTCGGTGACAGATTCGGATGTAAATATATTTCGCTTGAACATTATAAAAATTTCCTTTCAGGTTTGATCCGTGCCGTGCGCTTTTTGCGACACGATCGCCGAAACTGTATTGTACTCCGTTCCGGCAGGAATTTCAACCGCATAATGCAGCTTAAGGAGCGTGAGATCCGCTTCCGAATATTGTGTAACGGTGGAATAGCCCTGATAAAAAATGCTGTCGGAATACCGGTACGAATCGTTCAGAAGGCCCATTGCCTGCGTGAACTCCTCCGTAAGTGCATGCAGCACGTCCGCTTCGGATGATTCAGCCTCGCGCACGATGAAGATCGAGCCGGAGAAAAGCGCGCCTGTACTGTTGTACCAGGATACATGCGCGTATCCGTACGCCGGATCGCCGTACGCGCCGGTGATGCCGTTCATTTCGTCCGCGGTGACGAATTCCAGCGTCAGTTCCGCGGCTTCCGCGTTGACGACGCGGCGTATGCCGGGAAAACCGGGTATTGCTTCAAGCCTCGCGGCAAGTTCCTGTATGTAATAGTCGTACTTTTCCGCGTCCGGAGAAGGGCGCACGTAAAACAGTATCGGTCTGGTCCATTTATGCACCTTTCCGTCAAC
>CACZOW010000078.1 GCA_902782885.1 uncultured Ruminococcus sp.
ACGCGAGCGGCAATCTGCTCGCCAAAGAAGTTGTCGGCGCCAACGACTACAACGGCTGGAAAACGATCGTTGACGGACTGCTGGGCTGAGGTGGATCATGAGAGCGCGCACCGGCGAAAAAGTCAATAAAAGGCGTCCGTGGCGTGTTGCTCTCTCCGTGCTGCTCGCGGCTGCGGCGCTGGCGCTGATCGCGGTCGGGATCGCGTCGAAGCAGCTCACCGCCGTCTGGAGCAAAGCGGTCAAACTGTGTCTGGAGTGTGTGGGAATTGGCTGAAAAAACGGCGCGCAAAACCGGAAACAGGCAGAATTCGGGTGCGAAGCACCGCGTCGGAACGTTTTTCCGGCGCTACCGCCTCGTGTTTCAGGGCCTGTTCGCCCTCATCCAGAACGCCAATTTCAAGGGCTTTTTCACCGGCAAACCGTTTGCCGGCGCCTCTAAAGCCGTGTGCGTGCCCGGCCTCAACTGCTACTCCTGCCCCGGCGCGGTGGGCGCCTGTCCCATCGGCGCGCTGCAAAGTTTCCTCAACGCCAGAAAATTCCGCTTCCCTTATTACGTATTGGGGCTGCTGATATTCTTCGGCGTGCTGCTGGGCCGCGCGGTATGCGGCTTTCTGTGCCCGTTCGGTCTGCTGCAGGACCTCATCCACAAGATCCCGTTCTTTAAAAAAATACGCACTTTCAAAGGCGACCGGATCCTGCGCAAACTGAAATACGCGGTGCTGATCGTGACGGTGATCGTGCTGCCGCTCATATTCAAACTGGTGCCGGTGTTCTGCAAATACATCTGTCCGTCGGGGACCGTATCCGGCATCCTGGTCGGCATTGCCGATTCCTCCGTCGGGCGGCTTTTCGGCGGCCGGTTCATGTGGAAACTCTCGATCCTGGGCATCATCGTGCTGCTCTCGCTGCTGATATACCGCCCGTTCTGCAAATACCTGTGCCCGCTGGGGGCGTTCTACGCGCCGTTCAACAAGATCTCCGCCGTGCGGCTGACGGTGGACAGCACCAAATGCGTCTCCTGCGGCAATTGTGCCCGCGCGTGCGGCATGGGCGTCGATCCCACGCGCACCCCGGACAACGCCGAATGCATCCGCTGCGGGCAATGCGCGCTCCATTGCCCGGAGGAGGCAATCCATATCGGCTTTTTCAAATAAAGCGACAGATCCAAATATTGAAAAATTCGAGGAAAAGCAATCATGAAAAAACGAAGCAAACTCATATTGACCGCGGCGGCAGCGATGCTGATACCGGCGGTGATGGCATTGACCTCAGGCTGCGAACCGAAGACGTTTGACCTGCCGCTCACCGAAAACGGCGACGAATATCTGGCGTACGAGGGGAAGAGCAACTACGTGATCGTGTACCCGGAGAACGGGCCGATAGTCCTGCGCACCGCCGCGGAGCAGCTGCAGAAATACCTCAAACTCATTACCGGATACAAATTTGCCGTTGTCAGCGACAAACGCTCCAAGCCCCGTGAAACCGAGATCTGCCTGGGGGCAACGAACCGCGAAAAGGCGGGGAAAGTTGACCGCAGCGGGATCGTCGGAGAAGGCTTTACCGTGGCCAGGAGCGGGAAAAGAGTATTCATCACCGGTATTGACCCCGAAAGCTCCGAACTTTTCTACGGCCGGGGCACGCTGTACGGCGTGTATGACTTTCTGGAGAGCCTCGGCTGCGGATTTTTTGCCGTAGATACCGAGACGGTCCCCCGCGCGGATACGCTGACGCTGCCGCTGGAAGCCGGCGGCGCGTATACGGACAATCCGGCGTTCGAATACCGCGACCTTTACTGGAGCTGCTCGTACGACAGCGAACTGAGCACGAAACTGCGGCTCAACGGCTGCCTGGGCAACAGACGCGAGCTTGACGGCAAATACGGTTCGGGACTGTACTACGCGGGGCCGTTTTTCGTACATACGTTCCAGCTGATCATAAATCCGGACGAGTACGGCGAGAGCCACCCCGAATACTTCTCGGAGATCGACGGCGTGCGCAGGACCACGGCGCTCGACAGCCAGCTCTGTCTCACGAATCCGGAGGTGCTTGAGATCGCCAAACGGACGGTCCGGAAATGGCTCGCGGACGACCCGAAGGCCAAGATCGTGTCGGTATCGCAAAACGACGCCGGCGTGATCGCGAGCTACTGCACCTGCGAAAACTGCCGCGCGGTCAATGAAGAGGAAGGCAGCCCGGCGGGCACGCTCATCCGATTCGTCAACGCCATTGCCGACGATATCGCGGAGGATTACCCGGACGTGGCGGTGGACACGCTGGCGTACCAGTTCTCCACCACGCCGCCGAAATTGACCAGACCGCGCCCCAACGTCATCGTGCGGTACTGCACCGGCGGCTGTACGCTCCATCCTCTGGGGACCTGCGGCGGCAATTCCGGCATCGCCGGCGCGCTGGCCGAATGGGGCAAGATCTGCGACCGCATTTATATCTGGGACTACACCACCGATTTTGCCAGGTATCTGATCCCTTACATGAACCTTGATTCGCTGGCGCCCAACATCCGCTTCTTTCACGACAACGGCGTGCTGGGCGTATTTGAGCAGGGCATGTATCAGGAAGGCAACAGCGGCGAATTCGGCGAGCTCCGCTGCTACCTCATGGCCAGGCTGCTCTGGGATCCCGACGCCGACGTCGAAGCGTTGACCGAAAAGTTCATGGAAGCCTATTACGGTCCGGGCTGGGCCAATATCCGCACCTATTTTACCGACCTCACGTCGCGGCTGAAGGGATCCGGACGGCACATGAATCTGGTCGCCGATACCTGGACTTTGTATAACGGCATCGTGGATCAGGCGGCGGCGGACAACTATAAGGCGCTCTGGGACAATGCCGAGACCGCCGAAGGGATCACCCCGGTCCAGCTGTCCCACGTAAGGCGCTCCCGCCTGTCTTTTGATTACATGCAGTTCGAACTGAGCCTGAACGGCATGTTCGGGTTTGCGGATGAGTGGCAGGAGTTCTACCGCAGGTGCGTTGATCTCGGCGTAAAGCGGCTGAGCGAAGGGCAGCTGATCCCCGGTGCCTGACGGCACGGCAGGCAATTCGCCCGGCACAGATTTTTCACGGAATCAGGAAAAGAGCCCTGCCCGTTCCGCCGTTGCAAAAATGCCGCGAAAATGGTACAATTATTGACACCTTGAAGCTGCCCGGACGGGGCGGGCGGAAGGGCGAATTTGACCGGGAGGAATTGTCAGCATGGCAGACAAGAACAAGACTTATTACATCACTACACCTATCTATTATCCCAGCGGGAACATGCATATAGGACATTCGTATACGACCGTTGCCGCCGACGCGGAAGCCAGGTACAGACGCCTTAAAGGCTACGACGTGATGTTCCTCACCGGTACGGATGAGCACGGCCAGAAGATACAGCGCAAAGCCGCGGAAAAAGGCGTCACGCCGAAGGAGTACGTGGATGAGATCGTTGCCAACACCAAAGAGCTCTGGAAGCTGATGAACGTCACCAACGACCGCTTTATCCGCACCACCGACGATTTCCATGTTGCCGCCGTGCAGAAGATATTCAAGCGCCTGTACGATCAGGGAGACATATATAAGAGCGAGTACG
>CACZOW010000079.1 GCA_902782885.1 uncultured Ruminococcus sp.
CGGTGCCGGTGAACAGGCAGGTCTCCTGCAGCACCAGGCCCAGGGAGCGGCGCAGATCGGACTTTTTGATCTTGTTGATGTTGATGCCGTCGTAGCGGATCTTGCCGTCGGCAATATCGTAGAACCGGTTCAGCAGGTTGGTGATGGTGGTCTTGCCCGCGCCGGTGGCGCCGACGAAGGCAACTTTCTGGCCGGGCTCGGCGTACAGGGTGATGTCGTGCAGCACCGGTTTGTCCTCGTCGTAGCCGAAGTCGACGTCGAACATGCGCACGTCGCCGCGCAGGGGAGTGTAGGTCAGGGTGCCGTCGCCGTGGGGGTGTTTCCAGGCCCATTGACCGGTCTTGGAATCGGATTCGGTGACGTTGCCTTCGGCGTCGATGACGGCGTTGACCAGGGTCACGTAGCCGTTGTCCGTCTAGGGCGGCTCGTCGGTGAGCGCGAAAACACGCTGCGCGCCGGCCGTGGCCATGGCGATGAAGTTGATCTGCTGGGAGACCTGGTTGAGGTTGCCCGTGAACTGCTTGGTCATGTTCAGGAACGGTATGATGATGCTGATGCCCAGCGCCAGACCGGAAATGCTCAGGTTCGGCACTTTGTTGATCATCAGGATGCCGCCCACGATGGCCACCAGCACGTACAGCACGTTGCCCAGGTTCAGGATGATCGGCGCCAGCATATTGGCAAAGGTATGCGCGCGGAAACTGTCTTCATAGAGGGCCTGGTTGACCGCGTCGAAATCGCGGATGCTCTGCGCTTCGTGGTTGAAGACTTTAACGACCTTCTGGCCGTTCATGGTCTCCTGGATGTAGCCCTCGGTGCGGCCCATGGACTTCTGCTGGCGCACGAAGTATTTTGAGGAGTTGCCGCCCAGCGTGCGGGACACCCACAGCATCACCGCCACGCCCAGCAGCACCAGCAGCATCAGCCACACGCTGTAGTACGCCATTATGAACAGCACGGTCAATACGATCACGCCGGACTGCAGCACGATCGGCAGCGTCTCCGCCACCACCTGCCGTATGGCGTCAATATCGTTCGTATAATAGCTCATTATATCGCCGTAGCTGTTGCGATCAAAGAACCGTATGGGCAGGTTCTGCATGTTGTCGAACATCTGACGCCGCAGCCGGTACAGGATTCCCTGGGTGATGTACGCCGAGAGCTGCCGGTACACCAGTATGCATATCACGCTCAGCGTATACAGCACGATCAGCACGGTGATCTGCGGCATGATCACGCTGCGCGCGGCGGCCCAGTCGCGGGACTCGTAGAATTTGCCTATGGTCTCGATGACGCGCTGCAGGAACAGCGGCGGTATTGAACTTACGATCGCCGAGAACACGATAAATACCGCGGTCAGCGTCGTCAGTCCCGGATAATACTTGAACAGCAGCTTTATGATCCGGCCCAGCAGGCGGAAGTCGATGCGGCGGGATCTTTTGCCTTCCGGAGCGGCGGGAGCGGCGCCTTTATTGGCCGCGGTATTTTCCGGAGCTTTTGATTTACGCATTGTCCGTCGCCTCCTTTCCGGAGAGATCATCCGCGGCGGCATCGGTATTGTCCCCGGGAGCGCTGCTGCGGGTCTGCTGCTCGTACGTCTCGCGGTACGCGGGGCTGGAGGCCATCAGTTCGTCGTGGGTGCCGGCGGCGATAATACGCCCGTGATCCAGTATCAGTATCTGATCCGCGTCCATCACGGAGGCAACGCGCTGCGCGATGATCAGCTTAGTGGTGGAGGGGATGTACCGGCGGAAACCTGCGCGTATCAGGGCGTCGGTGCGGGTGTCAACGGCGCTGGTGGAGTCGTCCAGGATCAGTATTTTCGGCTTTTTCAGCAGCGCGCGGGCAATACACAGCCGCTGCCGCTGACCGCCGGACACGTTGGTGCCGCCCTGGTCGATCTGCGTGTCGTACCCGTCGGGGAAGGACAATATGAAATCCTCCGCCTGCGCCAGCCGGCACGCTTCGGCAACTTCCTCGTCGGTGGCGTCCGAGTCGCCCCAGCGCAGGTTTTCTTTGATCGTCCCGGAAAACAGCAGGTTTTTCTGAAGCACCATTGCCACCCCGTCGCGCAGCGCGGTGAGGTCGTAATCGCGTACGTCGATGCCGCCGACTTTGACGCAGCCGCCGGTCACGTCGTACAGCCGCGGAATGAGCTGCACCAGCGACGTTTTGCCCGCGCCGGTGACGCCCAGAATGCCCACAGTGCTGCCCGAAGGAATGTCGAGGTCGATATCGCTCAGCGTGTCGTTGGCCGCTTTCTCGGAATATTTGAACCGCACGTTCTCGAAGCGGATGGAGCCGTCGGGAATCTCGTATACCGGTTCGGCGGGATCGGTCAGCGCGGATCCCTCGCGGAGCACCTCGTCGATGCGGCGCGCGGACTCGGCGGAGATCGTGAACGTTACGTAGATCATTGAGATCATCATCAGCGAGATCAGTATCTGGAAGCCGTATGTGAGCATCGCGGACAGCTGGCCCACGTCGATGTAGTGGGTGGTGATCACCAGTTTCGAGCCGAAGGTCAGCACGAACACCATATTGAAATACAGGCACATCTGCATCAGCGGCCCCAGCAGCGCCACGATGCGTTCGGCTTTGGTGAAGTCGATGCGGATGTCGTCCGACGCCCGGTCGAACTTTTTCTTTTCATACTCTTCGCGGGCAAATCCTTTTACCACCCGCATCGCCATGACGTTCTCCTCCACGGATTCGTTGAGGCGGTCGTATTTGCGGAATACGCTGCGGAACGCGGGCATTGCCTTGCGGGAGACCATTATGAGGCCGAATACCAGCACGGGGACAACGACTACGAACATCATTGCCAGCGCTCCCGCCATGGTGTACGCCATGACGATGGCAAATACGAACATCAGCGGGCTGCGGATGGCAACGCGGATCAGCATCATGTACGACATCTGCACGTTGGCCACGTCGGTGGTCAGGCGCGTCACCAGCGACGACGAGGAGAAGCGGTCAATATTGGTGAACGAGAACGTCTGCACCCGCCGGAACAGGTCGCCGCGCAGGTTTTTGGCAAAGCCCGCGGACGCCTTCGCGCCCGTGAAGCCTGCGAGACCGCCGCAGGACAGCGACAATATCGCCAGCACCACCAGTATTAGCCCGTTCTTTCCGATCACGTCCAGCCCGCAGCCGTTTTTAATGTCATTTGTGAGCTGCGCCACGATGAACGGAATAAGGCACTCGATCACCACTTCGCCCACCATGAACAGCATGGTCAGGATGGACGGTTTTTTATATTCGCGCACGGATCTCCCCAGGCGCCGAAGCATTTGTATCATATAGGTATTATCTCGATTCGTTGGTTATTTTGATCAATATCTGCCCAGTTCGTGTATGCGTTCCGAGATTGCCTTGAAGTTCTCGAAACTGACGGAGTTCGGTATCGAGTGGTCGGAGGCAAAGAAGTAGCCGCTGTTTTCCTTCAGCGCGGGGATAACGCGCTCGAGTTCGGCCAGGATCGCCTCTTTGTCGGGCCAGAGCACCGCGTTGACGCCGCCACGCAGCGCCAGTTTGTCGCCGTACGTCTGCTTGATGCGGATCGGGTCCATGCCCGCTTTGACCTCGATGGGATTGAGGCAGTCGACGCCGATCTCGATCAGATCCGGGATGAACGGCTCCACGTACCCGCAGGAATGCAGCTCTACGAACATGCCGTGCTCATGCGCCCAGTCGCACGCCTTTTTCTGAAAGGGCTTCAGCAGTTCGCGGTACATATCCAGCGAGAAGAACGTGCTGTTTTTATAGCCCATATCGTCCGGCCAGTGGATGCCGTCGAACTTGTAGCCTTTCGCCAGGAGTTTTTCTGCCAGGGCTATATTCATATTAAGATAGTGCTCGAACATGTCGGTGATCCATTCCGGGTCCTCGTACATGCCGATCAGCACGGTCTCGGTGCCGGTGGCCCAGGAATGCGTAACGTCGAACCCGAACCAGAAGGCCAGGTCAACGTACTCTCCCGCCGCACGCGCCGCGTTGTATGTATCGTCGACCCATTTCCAGTTGATCCGGTCGTCGCTGGGGGTCATGCGTGCTTTGGCGATCTCCCAGTGCTCAGGGTCCGAGATGAAGAAGTCCAGAAATTCTGGCGTGGAGTCCAGGTGCTTGAAGGACTTCAGCGTTGCCCCCCAGCTGGTGGTGTGGATAACGTACCGGTCGGTCTCTTCGAGCACTTTTGTTTCGAAGCGCGGCGAGTTGTCAATGGACAGCGAGATGCGGCGGTCGAACCCGAAGTAGTCTTCCCACGCGACGCCCGCGGGCAATCCCTCGTTATACCACCGTGCGAGCGTTCCCGCCCACGGCGAATCCAGCATGACGATGCGGTCGATCTCCTGATGCTTGAAGGTCCGTATAAAGCGTTCGCGGCTTGTAAGCTCCATGGTCAACACCCCTTTACCTTTGTGCGGCTGCGTGCTTTTCTTCCGGGCATTTCTCCCGTGCCGTACGGCGTCAACGCACGCTTTTCGCGCGACGGCAACGCCAGACCGCACAATTATACCATGTTTTTGTAAGAAATTAAAGAAATAAGGATACGTTGCCCGCGGTTTCATTTTCATTTTACAAACATTTTACAAACTACTCAGGTATGTGGTATAATAATGTTGCCCACGACAGGAACACATCGGTGTTGTGTTGAGCCGGCGAGTTGCTGTTGACTGTGACCGCCGGAGGTATTTTTGCGGGCGCGGATCCGCGCGCACGCCGGAGAGAACGGAGCGCGTGAAACGGAGGCACCTTGCATCGCGGGCAGGAACATGAAAGAAAATTTTAGGTCTAAGGAGGTAGAAAGATGAAAATTTTCGGAATCGGTTCTGTTGTGTTGATGGCGGCAGGGCTGCCGCTGCCGGCGATCATCGCGATCGTTATCGGCGTATTGCTGCTGATCATTATTGCCGCGGCGTGTTACAAAAAGGCGCCGCCCACGGAAGCGCTGGTCATCACCGGCGCGGGCCATCGCGAACCCAAAGTCATATCCGGTAAAGGCACCGTTGTGATACCGGTACTGCAGCGCGTTGACCATCTGCTGATGCGGATCATGAAAGTTGACGTCAAGACCCCCCAGACCGGTGTAAAGACCCTGGAAGGCGTTCCGCTCTGGCTGGACGCGGTCGTCACCATTCAGGTGTATGCCAACAGCTCGACCGTCAGCCCCAAGGAGATCGAGGCGGCGGGCTGCAAGACCCGCAAGGAATTCATCACAATGCGGCAGCAGGCGGCGATCTCCAACTTCCTGGGATATAACGAAGACACCATCAGCGCCAAGGTCAACGACGTGCTCCAGGGCAACCTGCGCGAGATCGTTGCCACCATGACCGTCATTGACGTGCTCACCAAGCGCAAGGAATTCGCGGAGAGCGTCATCGAGAATGCGCGGCCCGATCTGGCCAAGATGGGTCTGGAAGTTGTCACCTTCAACATCCAGGATATTCAGGACGCGGTGGACAACTGCGGCGAACGGCACGGCGTAGTGGAAGCTATCGGTGTGCAGCGCGAGATGGAAGTCAAGCGCGACGCGGAGCAGGCGCGGGCAACGGCGATGCGCGACATCGAAGTGGCCAAGGCCAATGCCGAACGTGAGACCGCCGAAAAGCGTGCGGAAGCCGAGAAACTGACCGCCGAGGCCAACACCACGCTGGCCCTCCGCAAAGCCGAACTAAAGGCGCAGGCCGATAAAGCCGCCGCCGATGCCGCGGCTGCCGGTAAGATCCAGGAACAGCTGCAGGAGAAAGTAAGAAAGCAGGCGGAGGCGGACGTCGCCATCGCCGCTCAGGAAAAAGAGATCCTGCGCGCCGAGAAGGAAGCGGAAGTCAAGCAGCGCAAGCTGGACGCCGAGATCCGCAAAAAGGCGGACGCGGACAAGTACCAGGCCGAGAAACTGGCCGAAGCGCAGAAGTACGCCGCTGAGCAGCGCGCCGCCGCGCAGAAGGTACAGCGTCAGCTCGAAGCGGAAGCGCGTCTGATCGAAGTGGAAAAAGAGGCGGAAGCGAAGAAAGTTGCCGCCGAAGCCGCCCTGGTGGAGGCCACCAAGAAGGCCGAAGGTATCCGCGCGGTAGGCGAAGCCGAGGCCGCGTCGATCCAGGCGAAGGCGCTGGCGGAGGCGGAGGGTATTGACCGCAAAGCTGAAGCTATGAAGAAATACGGCGAAGCCGCGGTCATCGAGATGGTAATGAAAGCATTGCCCGAGATCGCCAAGAACGTGGCAGAGCCGCTGGCGCATGTGGACAAGATCACGATGTACGGCGAGGGCAACAGCGCCAAACTCGTGGGCGACATCGTCAATTCCACCACCCAGATCACCAACGGCATCACCGAGGGCATGGGCATCGATCTGAAGAGCCTGCTCCTGGGCGTGCTGGGCGGCAAGCTGGCCGGCAAAGCGAACAACGCCGCTCCCGAAGCCGGCGGTAACGCGGAAGACAAATAATCCGTAAACAGCAGGGTCCGGCTTACAAAATAAAGCCGCGGACCGTCAGCGCAAGTTGCAGGGGATGAGTTCACACGATCTCATAACTTGCAACTTTCGCTTATTGAAAAACACCGCGGAATTTGGTATCATTAAAGGGCAGGAGCGGTTCGGTTGTCCGCCGCCGTGCGCAGGGGCCGGCTCCGATATTCCGACAGGGAGGATGTAAACACTCATGCGGCGCAGTCATGTCATATCGTTATTTGTAATGTTCGCGGCAGTGTCCGTGTTTGTGGTCGTCATGGCGTTCGTCGGCAGGAACCCGAAGCAGAAGATCGCGGCGCCGACGGCAACGAACCAGGTGATCATCGAACCCACCCTCGCGCCCACGCAGGAAACTTCGGCGACGCCGTCGGCAACAGACGAGATCGCCACTGCGACCCCGACCGCGGAGCCCACGGAGGAGCCTACGCCGGAGCCCGTTGTCCGTCCCGTGATCAACCCGTCGGATTTCTACGATTTTTCCACTAAAGAGACGGAATTTTCGATCTACAACAGCAGAAAAGTCGAGGACGACCCCGAATCTATGGAATTTACCATCGATTCCGCGGCGCTCAACGTACTCGACGGATACGAGTACATTTACCGCAAGACTGACGGCGCTGCCAAGACCGTATATATCACGTTCAATCTGGGCTACGAAGATAAGAACGGGAGCACGCTGAAGATCCTCGATCTGCTGGACAGAGCGGGCGTGAAGGCGACGTTCTTCATCTCCAAGAACTACTTTGAGGAAAACGCGGCAAACGTCGCAGAGATCATAAAGCGCGGGCATACTGTCGGCAGCCGCGGAGACATTTTTGCCAAAGGCAGCGGCAACAAGACCGGCATGGTATACCTTTCTCCCGATCAGTTCAGCGACACCATGTGGAGCATCGAGGTGCTTTACCAGCAGCTGGCCGGGGAGAATACCCGCATGACGCTTTACCGCCCCGAAAAATTCTCGGTGCGCGACCTGGCGCTGGCGGAAGCGATGGGGTACACGGTGGTGTTCCGGTCGTATTCGTACTACGACTGGGACGATTCGGTCGACCGCAACAAGGCGCTCCGTTCGCTGGAGGACAATACATGCAGCGGTGTGGTGCTGCAGTTGTCCTCGTCGAAGGTCAACTCCCTGATCCTGGAAGATTACATTACCTGGGCAAAAGACAAAGGATACAGCTTTGCGGCGCTGAACGCTGCAAACGACTGAGAACGGCGGAACGTATGAGTGCGGCAGAAAAAAATAATATGATCAAAGGCGTATTGACCGTGCTGGGGAAAGACAGAGTGGGGATCATTGCCGCCCTGTCCGCCATGCTGGCCGACGCCAACTGCAATATTCTCGACATCAGCCAGACCACCATGGACGACATTTTCACCATGACCATGCTGGTGGACGTCAGCGACGTGAAGGGCGGATTTGCACCGCTGGCGCAGGCGCTCAAAGCGAAAGGCGACGAAATGGGCCTTTCCGTGCAGCTGTGCCACGTGGACATATTCAACGCTATGCATAAGATCTGAGGAGGCACGCTTGTTCATATCCACAGACGAAATCATCCAGACAGTCAGAATGATACAGCAGGAGCACCTGGACATCCGCACGGTGACAATGGGTGTGAGCCTGCTGTCTTGCGTTCGCGGGGACGTTGACAGCACCTGCCGCGCCGTATACGACAAGATCACGTCGTGCGCCGCCCGGTTGGTGGAAGTGTGCCGCGGCATCGAAGTCGAGCTGGGCATACCCATCGTCAACAAGCGCGTTGCCGTCACTCCCATAGGCATGATCGCACCCGCGGATCCGGAAGGCTGCGTAAAGCTGGCGGAGACGCTGGAGCGCGCCGCCACGGCAGTCGGCATCAATTTTCTCGGCGGCTATTCCGCGCTGGTGCATAAAGGCTTTACGCCGGCAGAGCGCGCGCTCATATCTTCTATTCCAGAGGCGCTGAAAGCGACGCAGAAAGTGTGCGCCAGCGTGAACGTTGCCACCACCAAAGCCGGCATCAATATGGACGCGGTGCGCGAGATGGGGCAGGTGATCAAGCGGGCGGCAATGTTGTCCGCGGACACCGGCGGCTCCTGCTGCGCGCGGCTGGTGGTGCTCTGCAACGCTCCGGAGGACAATCCCTTCATGGCGGGCGCTTTCCACGGCCCCGGCGAACCGGACTGCGTGATCAACGTAGGCGTCAGCGGCCCCGGCGCGGTCAAAGCCGCCATCGAGCATGTGCGCGGGCAGAACTTTACCGTACTGGCGGAGACCATCAAAAAGACCGCGTTCAAGATCACCCGCGCGGGCCAATTGGTCGCCGAACTGGCAAGCAGCCGGCTGGGCGTGCCCGCGGGGATCGTTGACCTTTCGCTGGCGCCGACGCCGGCGGTGGGGGACAGCGTTGCCCGCATCATCGAAGAAATGGGCGTAGGCCGCTGCGGCGCGCCGGGCACGACAGCGGCGCTGGCCCTGCTGAACGACGCGGTAAAAAAAGGTGGATTGATGGCATCGTCCCACGTGGGCGGATTGTCCGGGGCCTTTATACCGGTGAGCGAGGACGAAGGCATGATCGAGGCGGTGCGGCGCGGCAGCCTGTGCATAGAAAAACTGGAAGCCATGACCTGCGTATGTTCCGTGGGACTGGATATGATCGTGGTGCCCGGCGATACGGAGGCACATACGATCTCCGCGATCATTGCGGACGAAGCCGCGCTGGGCATGGTCAACACCAAGACCACCGCGGTCCGCATCATTCCCGCCCCGGGCAAAAAGGTGGGGGACACGGTGGAATTCGGCGGCTTGCTGGGTTCCGGGCCGGTGATGAGCGTGCGTCAATATTCGGACAGCGACAGCAGCGCCGCTTTTGTCGAGCGCGGCGGCCGCATCCCGGCGCCGATGCAGAGCCTGAGGAACTGAACCATGACGGATCACTGCAAAGCACTGGGGCGGCACGTAAAAACTGCGGAGGAACTGCTCGCGGAAGTGACGGAGTACGCGCGGAGC
>CACZOW010000080.1 GCA_902782885.1 uncultured Ruminococcus sp.
CATCGCGCTGTACGGCTTCATTGCCGTCTCCGGTCTTAAGATGATCCAGAAAGTCGATCTGGGCGACAACAGCAATCTCTTCGTCGTCTCCGTCATCCTGATCGCCGGCGTGGGCGGCATGACCCTCGCCTTCGGCAAAGTGACGATCACCGAAGTGGCCTGCGCGCTGATCCTGGGCATCCTGGCCAACGTGCTGCTGGCCAAAGGCCGCAAGGACAAAGAGGCCGTCGAGGTAACCGAGGACAACGAGGCTGCCGCGGACAAAGAGTGATGCGGTATTATGATCTGAAACTCTTCCATCAGTGAAGAATACGTAGCTGAACAACAAGCCCGATCTCCGGGTCAACCAGAGGTCGGGCTGCTTTCATAATTAACTTCGGAACGCCGCATCCGGTTCCTTCTTTGGAGCAAGGCAAAATGTGTAAAAATCTATTTTTCCGGACAAACTTATGACTAAATCGATCAAATCGTTTTTGAGACGGATAGGCTATCCGCTGATCTATGTTTTCTACAAAGCCGTTTTTGACATAAAGTTCGCGATTTCATTCAAAAAAGGCGGACTGTCACACCTCACAAAAGAGGACCGCGGCGTCTGGAAGCGCTCCATGTGCGAAATGATCAGGGAGTACTGGGTGAAGGGGCATTACGGATTTGTACGCAGGAAGGTCGTTTTATCTTTTTGTGACGCGCGAATTGAAGTTGTCAGAAAAACAGAGCCCTGCGACAGGAACGACCCGATAGTTACGCTCTGCGTCAGGAATGATATCAGGCGTATCACAATGCTCGTGGAGCATTACAGAGCGCTTGGCGTCGCAAAATTCGCGATCCTCGACAACGGATCGGACGACGGGACGTTTGAGTGGATGCAGGGCCAGCCGGACATAGACCTGTACCGGTGCCGCGATCAGTACCAAACAAACGTTAAAGAAGGCTGGATCAACAGAATTATAAGCCATTACGGATTCGGAAGGTGGTATATCATTACGGATTCCGACGAGCTGGTCGTTTACCCGGATATGGAGCGACTTCCTCTCTATAACCTGACGGCGAGACTGGAAACTGCGGGCGTGAAGCGGGTCAAGGCACTAACTCTCGACACGTACAGCGATAAACCGTTATTTGAAAGATCGCCGGACATCCGCAGGGATTTCAGGTGGATAGATTCGGACAGCTATGAAGAAAAAACCGTCAACGCGGGCATTTATCGCATAAGACGGTTTATCGGGGGACCGAGATACAGGCTTATGAACTCGCGCGTTCCGCTGGACAAACATCCGCTCGTATATTGCGAAAAAGGGACGGTGAGCGCCGACGCGCACTATCAATACCCTCACAGCGGGATCAATGCGGCGCCTTGTTTTATGGGCATTCTCCATTATAAATTCATAGATGATGATATGGAGGAATACAGGAAAAGGGCGTCGGCTCAATCGACTTTCGTTGGAAACGGGGTGTTATACAGGCAATATATGGCCTTCTTTGACAAAAATAGGAGTCAAACGCTGATGTACAGCGGAAGCGTTGAATTTAATTCGTCCGAGGCGCTGAACAAAATACCGCTGATTGACTGGCGCCTGCCCTGCTGACAATATGTTTTGAAGAGGTTGACGGATGCGCTGCGAAGAATTATTTTACGAAACATACGGAAAAGAAGCCGGGGGCATAGCGTTTGCGCCGTACCGCGTCTGCCCGATAGGGGCGCAGAGCGACCACAATCTGGGTAAGATCACGGGGCTTGCCATCGACAAAGGGATTTACATCGCGTACAATCCAAGTCAGAACGGGGCTGTCGAGCTTCAGAGCATGCAGTTTGCGCAACACGTTAAGTGGTCTGCAGGAGAGCCGGACGGAAAGGCAGGCGACTGGGCAGATTATCTGCGCGGCGCAACGTGGGCGCTGAACAAGGCGTATAAGCTTTCGGCGGGTATTTGCGGCGTGATCGAGGGCACGCTGCCTGTCGGAGGACTCAGTTCCTCCGCCGCGGTCATACTGGCCTTTCTGGAGGCGCTTTCCCGAGTCAACGGGATCCGCCTTACGCCGCAGGAATTGATCGATATCGCGTACGACGCGGAAAAGAATTACGTGGGTATCAATCTGGGCAAGCTTGACCAGAACTGCGAGGTGCTGTCCGTCAAAGACCGCCTTCTGTACCTTGACTGCGTCGACGGCAGTTACGAGCTTATTCCCGCCGGCCCCGCAATGAAGCCATACAAAATCGCGCTTTTCTTCAGCGGACTCGAACGGTGCCTGACCGGTTCAAAGTACAACGTGCGAGTGGATGAACTTCGTGCCGGTGTGTACGCGCTGAAGGCATTGAGCGGGGCGGATTACGGCAGCTTCAGCACGACTAACGCGCGCGACGTCAGCTTCGAAGTTTACCGGCAGTACAAAGACCGTCTGCCTGCTGCGTGGGCAAAACGCTGTGAGCACTGGTATACCGAATTCCGGTGTGTGGAAGAAGGCGCGGAGGCCTGGAGGCGCGGCGATATAGAGGCGTTCGGCAGACTGTCGTTTGAGTCAGGCTGGTCGTCAATTTACAACTGGGAGTCCGGCGCGCCGGAACAGATCAGGCTTTATGAAATCATGCGCGAAACCGGAGGAATATACGGAGGCCGTTTCAGCGGCGCAGGTTTCAAGGGCTTCTGCATAGCGCTGATCGATCCCGCAAAAGCCGGTTATATTCAGGAAAGAGTCGAACGCGAGTATCTGACGTCTTTTCCCGAAATGAAGGGAAAGTACGGATTCTTTCTTTGCGAGAGCACGGACGGTATCGAGGCGCGCTACGGGGCGGAGAGTGAAAAATGAAGTGTTTGATACTGGCCGCGGGTTACGCGACGCGGCTTTATCCGTTGACGGAGAATTATCCGAAGCCGCTGCTGAAGGTCGGGGGCAAGGCCATTCTAGACCGGCTCATAGAGGACATTGACTCCGCGGGGGCGGTGAACGAATACGTGGTAGTTACAAATCACAGATTTGTCCGCCGTTTTGAAGAGTGGGCAAAAGCAAAAGCGCACGCGCGGCATATCACGGTCGTCGACGACGGTACGACGACCAACGCTACGCGGCTGGGCGCGGTTCGCGACATACAATTTGCAATTGAGCATCTCGGTCTTGAAGGAGACATGCTCGTCATCGCCGGGGACAACGTTCTTGACTTTTCGCTGACGCGTTTCATCGAATTCGCACGCGAAAAAGGAACGTCCTGCGTGATGCACTACCGCGAGACAGACGTTAAGCGCCTTGCGGGATCTTGCGCGAGCGAGATCGGCGAGGACGGGCGTTTGATATCACTGGAAGAAAAACCCGTGAACCCCAAGGCGGAATGGTGCACGCCTCCGTTCTATTTCTACACCGGAGCTGACGCGGCGAAGATCCGTGAAGCGATCGCTGACGGATGCGGTACCGACGCGCCGGGAAGTCTTGCCGCCTGGATGTGTTCGCATTCGGTGGTCTATAGTATGGAGATGCCCGGAAAGCGGTACGATATCGGCGACCCGGAGAGCTATGAGCGCGTGCTTCAGGAGTACCGGGGCATTGTGGACGGGACAAAAACCGGGCAAAAAAGTGACTTGTCAACCTGACGGGAAACTCGACCGCGCCGCCGGGTTGCCAGCGCTGGCCGGGCGGAGTATAATATTGACCGAAACATTGACTACAACGGGTTTCAGGAGGCAATATCCATGGCAAAAGGACTGTTTAATATTGACACCGCCGCGCACCAGGGCGTGAAGGAGAACGTTGTCGCCGGCATCCTCGGCGCGTTTCTGTTTGCGCTGGGCGGCGGACTGCTTTACCTGCTGCTGGCGCAGGTCGGGTTTATCGCGGGCATCAGCGGCATGGTAGCCGTGTTCCTGGCGATAAAGGGTTATTCGGTGTTCGCCAAAGGGCTGTCGAAGCGCGGCCTGATCATCTCGGTCGTGATCGCGTTCCTCGTGTTAATACTGGCGTGGTACGTTTCGCTGACAATTGACGTGTATAAAGAGCTCAGCGAGCTTTACAAAGCCGGCGACCTGGCGGAAAAACCGAAATTCTTCGAATGCGTGATGATGACCCCGATGTTCTTCAAAGACGCGGGCTTCCTGCGCGCCGCCATCGTGAATCTGGTGCTGGGGCTGTTGTTCGCCGTGGGCGGATCGTTCGCGCTGATCGCCAACATCTCCAACCAGATCAAACAGAACCAGCAGTATGCCGCGGCACAGGCGGCCAATAACCAGGCTGCCCAGGCGGCGAACGCCGCAGCCAACCTTCCCGAGCAGACCGCCGGCGCGGTCGGCAACGTCTACGACGCCGCGTACACCGAGGCAGACGCAGCCGCAAACGAAGCCGCACAGGCGGCAGACGACGCGGTCGGCGCTGCCGAAGACGCGACGGTACAGCTGAGCGAGGGCAACGAATAATATTATATTATCTCATTAAGGTTCTCTTAAGCACGGATAGCCCGCCGCTTCGTGGGCATCCAGAAGTTCATCGCACATCGCCACGATCTCGTCCGGGGACAGCTGGGCGCCGGTGTGCGGATCCGCCATTGCCGCCTGATATACCGTCTGGCGGCAATTTTTTACGGCCGCTTCGATCGTAAGCAGCTGCATGTAGATATTGCTGGAATTCATCATTGCCAGCTGGAGCGGCAGGTCGCCGATATACGTGGGATGGACGCCGCCCCGGTCAACGAAGCACGGCACCTCTACGCAGGCCTCTTTAGGCAGGTTGGAGATAAGGCCGTTGTTGATGACGTTGCCGCCCAGCTTGAACGGCCGGCCGGTAATGATGGCCTCAATGATGTGCGAGACGTATTCGGCGGTACGCGTGTGCGAAACATTGCCCCCCGCCATGATCTCGTCACGCTGCTTCTCCCAGCCGTTGATCTGCTCGACGCACCGCCGGGGGTACTCGTCCAGCGGAATGTTGAATTTCTCGATAAGATCCTCCCGGCCAGCCTTGATGTAGAACGGATTGTACTCCGCGTTGTGCTCGGAGGATTCGGTGCAGAAATAGCCCAGTTTATCGATATAATCGAGCCGGACCATGTCGTCGTGCTTCTCCGAGGCGTTCTTCTCTTTTGCCCGGCGCCTGATCTCCGGATACAGATCGTTGCCGAACTTATCCCGGATGTCCAGGAGCCAGCCCATGTGGTTGATGCCGGCGATCGTCTCGATGCGCCCGTCCAGCTTGTCCTCCATGCCCAGCTCCGTCAGCAGGCAATACGTGCAGGCCTGCACCGAGTGACACAGCCCCACGGTCCGTATCTTCGAATATCTCTGCATGAAGCCCGTAACGATGGCCATGGGATTGGTGTAGTTCAGGAAAAGCGCGTTGGGACAGACTTCCTCCATATCCCGGGCAAACCCTTTCAGCACCTGTATGGTGCGGAGGCCGCGCATGATGCCGCCGATCCCGAGCGTATCGCCGATCGTCTGCCGGAGGCCGTATTTTTTAGGTATTTCGAAGTCAATGATCGTGCACGGATCGTAAAGACCCACCTGAATGGCGTTGACAACGAAATCCGCGTTCCGCAGCGCGTCCTTCCGCTGCGCCACCCCGAGGTATTTCTCCACCGTCGCCCGGCCTTCGTTGAGTTTCCTGTTGATCGCGTCGATCAGAATGAACGATTCTTCGAGGCGCTGCGCGTCAATATCGTACAGCGCGATCTCAAAGTCGTGCATGTTATCCGTCAACATCACGTCTCCCAGTACGTTTTTGGCAAACACGGTACTTCCCGCGCCCATAAATGTCAGTTTCATGGCATACCCTCCGTTCGGCATCAAAAAAAGCTGTGCTTCAAAATTGCCGCCTGTTTATTTTTTGCAGGCTTTCCTGAGTTGGCTGAGTTTGAGGTCTGTGTTGTAGAAATCCTTGGCGGAGCAGCCCGCGCGGCCGCCTCCGGCGCAGGCGCAGGCACACGCGCAGGCGCAGGAACTGTGGGCGCAGGAACTGTGAGAGCGCGACGACGATGACCCGGATCCGGAAGAACTGAACAACCCGGAAAGGAGGGAACGCCGCGCTACGGGCACGCTGATGACGTTGACCCGCATGAAGGTGTTGGGCGAAGAGGCGAACCGGAACAGACCGCTCTCTTTCTTGTTCTTGAGCTCGGATTCCTCGGCAGGTATGTCCTTCTCC
>CACZOW010000081.1 GCA_902782885.1 uncultured Ruminococcus sp.
CGCTCAAGCTGTCTCATTTGAGACACAATTCGCGCCGCCCGGAGCCGGAACTGAGCTTGACCCCGGCAACGGAAGCCTGATTTTTCTTAAAAATAGCCCAAGTTTCACATTTTTTCAGAAATTGATGCCGCCCGCTTCAAAAAATGAGCGAGATTGCGGATGAATGGGCGATTCCGGGCAACGCGTCAGGCGACAAACGAGCGATTCCCTGCCGTGCGGCAGGCGCGCCGGGCGCAATACTCAGCCCTCATCGAATATCCCGGCGTAGATATTGTCCTTCAGCGCCAGATAATTCTTCCAGAAGCTCTTGACCCGCACTATGTGCGTGATCTTGGGCAGATAATCGTATTTCCAGGTGCCGTCGATGGGGATGCGCAGCTGCGACACCGGATATTTGGCGTACTCGGGCACTTTCGCTATCAGCGACGATATTTCGCTTCTGGGGATGTTCGTGGTGAGCAGCGGCAACAGCACGTCCATAGTCTTCAAAAGCTCGCTGACGCTTTGCTTTTTGAGCTTTTCGATCACCGCGGACAATACGTTGCGCTGACGCTGCGTGCGGGCAAAGTCGGAATCTATATAGCGGATGCGCGCGTAAGCCAGAGCCTGGGTCCCGGTGAGGTTGTACTTTCCGGCGCTGTCGATGCCGCTGATGTACTTTGCCTCTTTGTCCGTGATCTCCAGCTCCACGCCGCCTATTTTATTGACCACGTCTCTGAAGCCGTCAAACGTGACGATCACATAGTTCGGCGCCACGATCGAGTAATTCTCCTGCAGCGTGCGCTGGAGCAGTTTGGCGCCGGAGTAGGCGTAGGCACAGTTAAGTTTGTTGTACCCTACTCCCGGCACGTGCAGGTACGTGTCGCGCTGGAAGGAAGTGATCCAGACGCGTTTGGTGACCTTATTGACCGAAAGAATGATCATAACGTCGGAATTGCCCCGGAACGTCGAAAGGTCGCGTGAATCCGAGCCGATGATCAGTATGTTGTAGACCTGGTCGCTCATCAGCAGCGGCGCCTCGTAAGGTTCTTCGGTGGGTTCGGGCGTGGGCGTGGGCGTCGGAGGCACCGTGGGCGTACCGGGCACAGGCGTCGCACCCGGATCCGCGGTATACGCAGGGTCCGTGGTGCCCGGCGCGGGCGAAGTGATAACGATAGTCGTAGGCAATTCGCTGCCTTCCGGCGTCTCAAAATACTCCGGCGGCAACGAATCGATGGGGATCTCCGCGGTGTCGAAGGGGTCGTACGGGTCGTGAGTGTAGTTGATCTTGTTCAGATATCTGTGGTATATGAGCGTCACGGTCAGCACGGCGGCCAGGATCAATACCAGCAGCGCGCCGATCACGATGAGGGCAATATGCCCGCCCTTGAGTCTGCGCTTGCGCTTACCGCCGTTGTCCGCCGGATCATCCGTGTTCAGTGTATCGTTGACGTTGTCGAGTTCGTTCTCCGCTTCGCTCATAATACCAGCCTCCGCGCGTCAGATAATACCACAGTGCGTCACAAAACGCAATAAAACCAGATCTCGCCCGAACGTTTGCGCAGTGCCTCTTCAAATCCGCCGCCGGCAAAATTCGCGCCTGACATCGTCCATACCTGACCGGTGAAAGGCTCGGTGAATTTGTATATCCGGCCCATGTTCTCCGGCGGCACGAAACCTTTGAGCGTGAAGCGGTCCGCTTCGGCGGCAACATTGCGTATGAGCTGCACGAAGCCCTCTCCCCGTTCAGCGTCATCAAACTGCATCGCATACCAGTCGCCGGCATCGCCCCGGGCTTCGGTCAGCGGATAATAATCACCGCGCAGCATCAGTTCCGCCGCGCGCCGCCATACGGGATGGAAACGTTTGCCCACCTCGTAGAGTTCATCGGGATCGTTCCATTCGATCATTGACGTCACGGAAGGCGCGAGCGCGTTCTGATACGCGAAATCGTCCACCGGGCGACTGCCGCCGTAAGTGCCGTCGGGATTGTCCCAGTTCATGGTGTGCGCGCGGAAGTACGGGATCCACTCGAACATCTGGCGATGCTGCTTCTGTTTGATAGGATGATGTCCGTAACCAACGTCAGTGTAGTGCAGCGGAACGGCGCGCTTCATAGTCTCTATATCGTTGCGGCGCCCGCCGGAGGCACAGGAATCCATCCACAGCCCCGGATTGCGGCGCAGCAGTTCGTCCCAGTACGCATAATAGCCCTGGATATGGAGGTTTTCGTGGATACCGGCGCGGTTGTCGCTCTCATCCTTCGCCCAGTAACCCGCCGGCGCGAAGTTGAAATCCTGACGGTACACGCGGATGTGCGCTTCTTTAATGATGCTGTCGACGCGGTCGGTGATCCA
Organism: uncultured Ruminococcus sp.; assembly: GCA_902782885.1. Taxonomy (GTDB): domain Bacteria; phylum Bacillota; class Clostridia; order UBA1212; family UBA1255; genus UBA1255. The sequence continues at coordinate 2,337 of CACZOW010000081.1, forward strand.
CTCGCGGGCGCGGGGATCGCCGAGATAAAGCAGGGCGTTGCCGTCTTCGGGGCCGCCGTGGATCAGGAATTCATCGTGCTCCTGCCAAAGTTCCGTGCCGCGGAACACCCGCTCGGGTTCGAACCATACGAGCAGATCGATACCTTCCGCGTCGCACAGTTCGCCGACTTTGTGCATGCCCTCCGGGAAATGCTCCGGATTCGGGTACCAGCTGCCGACGCCGCCGGCCCAGTTATTGGCGCAGGGATACCAGCCCGCGTCGATCCACCAGATATCCGGTCTCAACCCGCGGTCAAGATACGTCCGGATCGCGGTAAGCTGATTGGCCTCGGTGACGCCGCAGAATTCCGGAAGTCCGTCGATCATCCAGGTGTGCAGCACCAGCTTCGGTTTGAGCGGCGCGCCGTTCTCGCGGGGCAGCACGTGGGCAATATACCAGCTCCGCCACAGGTTGCGCGCCCGGGCTTCGCCGCCGTCGCACACTTCAAGCACGAGAGAAGGCGTGCGCACCGTTTCGCCCGGTTCCAGGTATGTATTGAACCGCTTTTGTGCGGCGTCGATCGCCAGCCGGTCCCCTTTTACGGCTGCCCGCAGGCACCAGGTGCCGGTCCAGCCCACGGCCGCGTTGACGCAATAACCGTCCAGCAAAAACCGCATGTACGGGAACGCGCCGTTGCAGGGCGTGCCGTCGCCGCAGGGGGCGATCTCCGTTGTCTTCGCACCCAGCTCGTCCGTTTCCCAGGAGTAGCCGGAAGGATTGCAGTTGTCGCCGTTGCCGTGGTACAGCCGCGCGCCGCCCTCCGCCGGGAATTCCGCCGTAACGCAGAAATCCGATATCACCGCGGAATTGACGCTGGCGGTATTGGTGATGTACACCACCCACTCGGTCACCGGGTAGTCGATATACTCCGTGCATTCCGCCCGCAATTCCAGCCCCTCCGGCGTACGGCCGGTGACCACCGTAAAGTATGTGTCGGCGTCAATGCGGCGCGTCTCCGCCCGCGGTCCGAACTCCGCCGGTATCCCGGTATACGTCACGCCGTCCAGCGTATAGCGCACCGGTACCGCGCCGGTCGCGCGAAACTTCGGCAGTGCGCTGCCTCTGAGAAAATCATTTTTGCAAGCTTTCATGTAATTACTCCTTATATTATAATTGCGTTATCGTCGCACGGATCATTTGAAAAGCAGGTACGCGCCGTGGATGTTCAGCCACGTACCGAACAGGATAAGCTGGATCGCAAGTAAAATAACGGCGCCCCGGGCGATCAGCAGGTAACCGTCCGTGACCGGCACGTGCGTAAACTCCGAGCCGAACAGCACGCGGCGCTTTTTGCCGGACTTCTTTTCGGAATTTGCGTTGTCAACGACGGTGACCGGTACGATCCCCGCAAACGGCCGCAGGCAATACCCGACGAGCAGCAGCGCCGCGGGCACGACGTCAACGGTGTAGCGGTTGCCGAACTGCCATCCGCCCGCCGTGCGGTGCATCAGCAGAAGGAAGATCACCGCGCTCCCCGCGAGCGCAAGGATCACTGCCTCGACCAGCCCCGTGTCCCGGAACACCGAGAATCCGCGCGTTCCGAGTCCGTCACCGGGCAGGCTGAGCGCCTCCGCCCCGCCGCGGGCCTTTTTATCCTGCCACCGCCGGATCAGCATGCGCACGAAATAGACCGCCGCCAGCAGCATTGCCAGCGCCGCCAGAATGAAGATCACATTGGCGACCCAGAACGTGAAGCCGTAGCGCGAAAACTCCAGCTGGCCGTCCTTATAATACGGCAGCGTTTTGAAGTATATTTTGTAATTGTCCTTTACGTAATTCAGCGAGAACTGGCTGTACTCCGCGCGCATGAACTCGGGCAGGTAGTTGTGCCCGAATTCAAACACGCTGCCGAAGCGGATGTAGTTATACCACATGTACGTCCCGCCGATGAGCGCGGGGGCAATATAGAATTTCCATGTTTTCAGCACTTTGAAATCGTATTTTTTGGCGGCAACATACGCCAGCAGCACGAAATACACGATCTGGAACGGCCGGCAGCCTACCGCCAGCGCCAGCAGCGCGAACGCCATGTACAGACCGAGATCACGTTTGCTGAGCATGCAGAAAAACGCCGCCATAGTGAGCAGCATCGAGAGCGTCTGCGCGGCGAACCAGGGGCCGCCCGCGAATTTGTTGGCGCACAGGAAAAAAGCGCCGGACGCGGCGCAGGAAAGCAGGCCGCCCGCCAGGGACGCGATACAGCCGTAGCCCAGTCTGCGCCCGATAAGTATGGCAAACGCAAACGCACCCACCACGTAAAGCACGGACATAAAGTTGTCCGGGGTGTCGGCGCCCGTGAAAAAGCTCAGGATCAGCATCGGCACCGAGGGCACGGGCGGGAAGCTGACGTAGTATTCGTTGCCCTCCACATGCTGGATCGGAGCGTTTACGTCGCCGAACGTCTCCCGGTACGCCATAAAGTCGCGCTTGTCGTGGGAGGCGAGCCAGCCGCGGTTGATTATCGCCAGCTCCAGGTGCGGATAGTTTTTATCGAGTTTAGCCTCGCCCTTGCGCCACGCGAGCGCCTGCAGGGTATAGCTGTCGAACGAGCCGTGCTTTTTGTACGCGTCAGAACCGGCCTTTTTGTACACCTGAAGGACCAGCACAAAAAACAGCAGCGTGCTGATCACGGTCAGCAGCGCCGTTTTGGCGTTTTCGGACAATTTAAAGCGCTTTTCGCCTCTCATTTTGCGTTATCTCCCCGATCTTCTTTCGGATCGCGCAGGTCATGCGGTCGATCACGTCTCACAGTTTCTCCGCCGCGGCCAATATCGCGGCGCCTCACCAGCGCCCTGAAGCGGCGGAGGTCTTCGGGCACGGTCAATTTGAAATTGTCCGCCCCCGCGGCGCAGATCGCCACCGGTCTTCCAAGAAACCGGACCAGGCCGCCGTCGTCGGTAATGTGAGGAACATTGTCCCCCGCCCGCATGTGCCGCTCGTATTCTTCGTGCGCCTCAAGTATCATTGAGAGCCGGAAACTCTGGGGCGTCTGTACGTTCCACACCCGCCGGCGGTCCGGCTGTCCGCTCACGAATCCGGCTTCGTCCGCGATCACCACGGTGTCAACGGCCGGCGTCGCCGTAACGCACGCGCCGCATGACACGGCCAGCATGATGTTGTCGGATATGGTCCGCGCGTCAACATTCGGTCTGGCGCCGTCGTGGATCAGTACTATCGCATCGGGAGCTTTAGCGATCATTGCCGCTGCTTTTACGCCCCGGAACGAGGACTCGCGCCGGTCGCTCCCGCCCGCGCACACCGTCTTCAGCTTTGTTATCCCGTGAAGTTCGCACAGCTCACGCACATCTTCGATCCGCGCTTCCGGGCAGACCGCCACGATCGCATCCACCTCCGGATGCTCCTGGAACTTTTCCAGCGTGTACGACAATACCGTCCGGCCCGCCACCCGCGCGAACTGCTTCGGCTGCCGGCCTCCCATGCGTCTGCCGCTTCCCGCGGCCAGTATCACCGCTATAACGGGTCTTGCTGCAACGGGGTCTGTCCCCTGTTTAAAACTCACGCCGCCGCCTCACTTCGTGCCGTTTTTGTCAATAAACGCCTGACAGCCGGTCTCCGCCGCCAGCGCCAATGCCTTTTCGATATCTGCGTCCGTACTCTCAACGACCCGCTCGAACACGTCGTCATTGCTGTCGTCTTTTCCGAGTTTTACCGTGTAGTTAAGCAGCAATCTCATTGCAGGCCCTCCGTTCTGTTTTTTGCCTGTCGGCAACGGTTTTCATCGCTTATAATTATATTAGATTGCGGTGTTCAAGTCAAGATTTCGGAGGGGTTCTTTTCCTGATTACGTGATCGTCAAACGATATTATTCAGCCGGAACTCCTTCCTGAGGCGGCCTGAGGAGCCGGCACGAACACCCTGCCTGCCGCGTTGCCGGGAAGCGCCTGTTCATCCGCATTCTCGCTCATTTTTACCCGGCGTTTTTCGATTTTCTCAATAAAAAATGCAATATCTGTTTTTTTGTGCCATTTCATGCTCATTTTTCGACTCGCGGAAGACAAGCATGAGATCAATTATGGTCGATTTCCTCATTTTAAACCACTTTTCCCCGCCTCAGGGCACCTCTCTCGAACTTCGGAGACACTTCAAAGACGCTTCAGGGAGCCTCAGAGAGATCTCAAGTGCAATGCGGGCGTTGACTCATGCGTTTGACCGTTCAGAGAAGGCGCCCGACGAGGATAAAAATTGACAAATTGCGAATTTTATCCAATTTTCCGAGAACGTGGTATGCAGAGAAGGCGCCCGGAGCCGGCGCTGGGCAAAAATCAGCCGGTCAGCATTGACTTTTCACGGAATCAGGAAAAGCGCCTTTCAGAGTTTGCGGGCCTGGCACAGTCAATGCAACTTTTTGTGGCAATGCGATCCAGCAAAAAAGTATATAATATGTTCAGGAAGTCGGACAAAAGGCAGCAACACACTTCCGGCAGGGGGACGATTCAAATGAGAGCAAGCAAAACATTGACAATAAAGATCATATTGATCGCGGCGGCGGTCATTGCCTTCGTTGTGCCGGTCGCGGCATGCAAAAACAGCAGCAAAAGTACAGATCCGACAGCGACAGTCCGCCCGGTCGGGACACCTGCCGCGACACCTTTGGAGACTGCTCTCGCGACACC
>CACZOW010000082.1 GCA_902782885.1 uncultured Ruminococcus sp.
ATAACAACGGCAATATTATTGACAACGGCCGGCTGCGGACCTGCTCCGCACACCGCCGCTCCGGAGGAACTTGAGGCTGCCAACCGCAGCGCAGCCCGCAACGAAATGCTCATCGGGTGCTGGATACCGCCGCGGCCGCACCAGGTACTGACGCAGGAAGACGCCGATGCACAGATCGCAGTACTCGCCGCCTCCGGCATCAACTGCTTTACCACCCACCACGGTGAAATGGATGACATCGGCTACCTCACCCGCCTGGCCAATGCCGCGGAAAAGAACGGCATTAAAATGATGATCGAACTGGGAACGGACCTCAGCGGAGATGGCGGCATGGCGCATAACCTTGATATCGTGCGTCAGACTATGGACCTGCCCGCGGTCCTGGGGTACAATCTGTTCGACGAACCCACCGCCGGCTATGCTGCCGCACTTAAGGAAGAATTCCGTCAGATCCACGAACTCACCGGCGGCACGAAGCTGCTGATGCTCAACATGCTGCCCACGTACGGCCCCAGGGAACTGATGGCGCCGGAGATCCGTCCCGGACTCAGCTGGTACCGCACATATCTGGCGGATTTTCTGGATACGGAGACGGACGCGCTGTCCTTCGACTTCTACCCGTACAGCGGCAATCCCGGCGGCGACGCCGGCGCCCTGCGCGGCATGCTGGTCAATCTGTCAGACATGGCAGTCATGGCCAAAAAATACCGCAATGTACCCGTCTGGGGCTTCCTGCAGGACTCCGGCTGGGCGGGAATGCGGATCCCCGGGCGCGAGGAACTTTTGCTGATATCCCACCTTCACCTGATCTTCGGAGCCGAAAGCTACTCTTATTTTCTGTACGCCGAGATCTCGGATGACGGCGGCATGCAGGGCATGCTGAACTGGGACGGCAACACCACCAAAATATACGACCGGGTCAAGGCCAATAACGAACATATTGCCGGTATGGGCTACCGCTTCCTTTCGTACTCACTGAAAGGATTCCTGACGGACAATATGAACCGCAGAGAAGACGCGGAGGCGATCGACTCTGCACTCCGCCTGAAAAGCGACATCTTCATCAGAAAAGTCTCGTCAGACTGCGACACGCTGATCGGGGTATTCAACGGCCGCAGTGCAGAAGACAACGCATCCCGCGGCTTCGCTCAGGACCCTGCCGGAACAGGCTACTACGTGCTCAATTACGATCTGTTCAATGACAACAGCGTGACCCTCACTTTCAGGCAAAACACGCCGTACACGGTCTGGGGCCCGGATGGTATCGAGGCAATGGGTACAGCGAAGACCGTCACGCTCCGGATCGAGCCCGGTGACGCGCGGTTCGTAGAACTTAAAACATTCGGCTGATCCGTTGCCGTCCGTGCCGGAGTTCAGGCCGCGGGACGGATTTTACACTTGAATTGACCGCCCCGGAAGTGATACAATTCAGGTGCGAAAAGATGTTGACACCGGCACCGACCGGTGCGTGATCCGAAGGGAGAAATGACAGTATGAATCTGAAGACCGGATTGCAGTTGTACACGGTGCGCGAAGAGCTGGCGGCGGACTTTGAAGGGACCGTCCGGCAGGTCGCGGCCATGGGATATGAAGGCGTGGAATTTGCCGGACTGTACGGCCGGAGCGCCGAAGAAGTGAAGGCGCTGATGGAGGAAACGGGGCTGAACCCGATCTCCGCGCACGTTGCCCTCGCCGAAATGCTTGACGACATTGACGGCGTGCTGAAAACGTATAAAACGATAGGGTGCAAATATATCGTTGTCCCCTACCTGCCCGAAGAATACCGCCCCGAACACGGAAATTTCGAAGAAACGCTGAAGATCCTGACGTATTTCGGCGAAAAGATCACCGCCGCCGGCTTCACGATGCTGTACCATAACCACGATTTCGAGTTCACCGTCGTCGACGGCGAGTACTACCTCGACACGATCTACGCCCGCGTACCGGCCGCGTTGCTCAAGACCGAACTGGACACGTGCTGGGTCAACGTCGGCGGCGAAGATCCCGCGGCGTACGTCCGCAAATACGCCGGCCGCGCGCCGGTCGTCCACCTGAAGGACTTCTTCATGCGCGGACGCCAGAAGGACGGCCTATACGAGCTGATCGGCATCGATAAAAAAGTCGAAAACAGCGGCGAGAACTTCGGTTTCCGCCCCGTGGGCCACGGCATGCAGGACATCCCGGAGATCCTGAAGGCCTCCGTGGAAGCAGGCGCCGAGTGGGTGATCGTGGAGCAGGACCGCCCCGCGCCGGGACAGGATCCCATCGAGTCGGCAAAACTCTCCGCCGAATACCTGAAGGGCCTCGGCCTGATGGCAAAATAAAACGCGGCCGGTCCCGCGGCCGGCGGCAATACACTCAGCACATAAACGCATAAAATAAACTATTGTCGGAGGTAAACCATGTCACTTTCATCGATTCTTGACGAATTCAAAAACACCCGCCTCAAAAAAGAGGAGATCGACCCCAACCGCAAGCTGAAAGTCGGTATCATCGGCACCGGCTGGATCGCGGACGCCCACATCAACAGCTATAAAAAGCAGCCGGACGTGGAGATCGTTGCCCTCGCCGACCTGATTCCCGGCAAGGCCGACGCCTTCAAAGCCAAGTGGAACCTTGACGGCGCGCGCACCTACATGAGCGGCGACGAGTTGATCGACAACGAGCCCGGTATTGACGCCGTCAGCGTCTGCACCTACAACTGCCAGCACGCCGAGCCCACGATCTACGCGCTGAACCACGGGGTCAACGTCCTGCTTGAAAAACCCATGTGCGTCACGCTGGACGAGGCCGTTGCCATCTGCCGCGCCGAAAAAGCCAGCGGCAAAGTGCTGTCCATCGGCTTCCAGCCCCGCTTCGACGAGAACATGAAGATGATCAAACGCATCGTGGAATCCGGCACGCTGGGCAAGATCTACTACATCCAGACCGGCGGCGGCCGCAGACGCGGCATCCCCACGCCCTTCGGCACCTCCTTCATCGCGAAGGACACCGGCGGCATCGGCGCGCTGGGCGACATCGGCTGCTACTCTCTCGACATGGTCATGAACGCCATCGGTTATCCGAAGCCCATTACCGTCAGCGGCTATAAATCCGCGTATTTCGGCACCAATCCCAAATACATGCCCTGCAAAGAGTATGCCGAAGCGTTCGGCGTTGACGACTTCGCGGCCGGTTTCGTACGGCTCGAGGGCGGCATCGTACTGGACTTCCGCATCGCGTGGGCAATGCACCTCGACACTCCCGGCGACACCATCATCATGGGCACCGAAGGCTCACTGCGCATTCCGTCAACTGACTGCTGGAACGGCAGCGTCGGCGGGGCAATGACCATCTACCACGACCTCTGCGGCACCCAGACTCAGACCACCGTGCCGATCCTGCACACCGGCGCCGACCTGTTCGACCTGAAGATCCGCTCCTTCCTGGACGCTGTGAAGAATGGCACGCCCGCTCCGGTGCCGTCGAGCCAGATCATCTACAACCAGGCGATCCTGGACGGCATCTGCCGCTCCGCCGAACTCGGTCACGAGATCGAGATCGAGATTCCCGAGATCTGACCTGTGTCAACGTTAACTCCTTCGGGGCAGTCTCCTGATCAGCAGGAGCTGCCCCTTATTCAGCAGGGCGATTCCCCTGCCCCAGAAACAGCCTCTTCCGGTCTGCGCGGACTTTTGCGCTATCCGGGCAGCGGGCTGTTTATTTTTTGCTGCGCCGCGCTGGCGCTGGGGGCAATATACGCGGTGCTGAGCCTGTGCGGCATTGACCTTTACGCGCGCCTCGGGCTCACCAAACTGCGGTGCGGCTTCCATGAATTGACCGGATTTTACTGCCCCGGCTGCGGCGGCACGCGGTCAACACTTTCTCTCCTGAAATTCCGCCCGCTCCGCTCGTTTCTGTACCACCCGCTCCCCCTCTACGTCGCGGCGCTGCTGGTCAATTTCATGGTCCGTTTCATCTCCGCCTACCTCCTCCCCGCGCGCGTCGATCGCCGCCTCAAGCCCCCGCGCTTCCGCGTCGCATACGTGATCATCGCCGCAGCGCTGCTGGCGGTCAATTTCCTCGTCCGCAACCTGCTGCTGCTCGCAGGGATTGATACCTTGTGAAGTCTCATTTACTCCGGCACTAAAACTGTGGTAGAATGGGGGCGGGCAATTGACGCCGGACGGCAGAAAGGAACGAACCCGAATGAGAAGTGACAGAAAAGCGAAAATAAATATTGTCCGCAGAGTGCTGCGCACGGCGCTGGTGTTGGCGCTGGTGTTGACCGTGCTGTGCACCGCAACGGGGTGCAAATATATTGCCGGCCTGTTCGACCGCTACTTCGGCAGCGGCGCCAGGCCCACCGTAAAGTTCGGGGATATGAAGTACGAGCGGCCGGATATTGACGCCGCCGTGGAGAAGCTCGCGGAGATCACCCGCTCCATCGAAAACAACGAAGGCACGTACAAAAGCCAGCTTCAGAAGATCATGGACCTCGACGCGGAATACGTTGACGTCAATTCCATGTACACGCTCTCGTACATCAAATTCGCCATTGACACCACCGATGAATATTGGGCAGCGGAGACGGAGTATTTTGACGAAAAACTGCCGCTGATGCAGGGAGCGCTGGATGACCTGTTCGTGGCCTGCGCGCAATCCGAGCACGCGGACAAATTCGAGGAAGATTATTTCGGCGAAGGGCAGCTGGAACCGTACAGAAACGGCGAGCTGATCACCGACGCGATGGTCGAACTCATGCAGCAGGAAGCCGAACTGCTTACCGAATTCACCGCTTTCGACTATTATTCGCTGGAATTCGAATGCGGCGGGCGGACCGACACGCTGATGGGGCACGCCATGCGCGGCGACGTGACGGAAGACGCGCTTTATCTGGCGTTTTACGAGGCGATCAACAAGGAGACCGGGCGCATTTTCATCGAGTTGGTAAAAGTGCGGAACCGGCTGGCCGCGGAAGCGGGATTTGACAGCTACGCGGATTACGCGTTTGTCAACCTGGAGCGCGACTACACCCCCGCGGAAGCCGAAGAATTCATCGGGAAGATCCGGGAGAGTATTGTCCCCCTGTTCAGGCAGGTGGAGGCGACGCTGCCGGATATTGACGGCGAAGCCTCATATTCGCGCATCTCCGAAGGCCGGATACTCGACATTGCCGGGACCGTGTTCAAGCGCATGGACAAACGTTTTACGGAAGCCCTCGATTTCATGAACAAGTACGACCTGTTCTACCTGGGCTACGGCGACGAGCAGTACGACGCCTCGTTCACCAGCTACATCTACAAATATATGGCGCCGTTCATCGTGATCAAGGGCGTGGGCGACACCACGGACCTGCTCAATTTCGTGCACGAATTCGGCCACTTTACCGACGCGTACCTGAACTTCGACGAGGTCGCCATCCTGGATCTGAACGAGATCGCCTCCCAGGGCCTCGAAAATCTCTTTATACTAAACGCTGCCGACGGAGACATTAAAAAGAGCGATCTGGATGCGCTGCGCGAATTGCACCGCCAGAACACGCTTATGGTGTATCTGCTGCAGAGCGTATATTACTGGTTCGAGGCGCGGGCATACGTGCTGCCGGAAAACGAGCTCACCGTCGAGGGCCTGAACGCACTGGCGCGGCAGGCGCTCGCGGAATTCGGCATGGACAATTACTATCCCGACTTCGAGTTCCTGTGGGCAACGGTGCCGCATTTCTACCAGCAGGCGTTTTACGTGATGAGCTACATCACTTCCAACGCGGTGGCGCTTCAGCTGTACGAGCTGGAGCAGGCGCACACGGGCGACGGCGTCAATAAATATTTCGAGCTGCTGGAATGGGATGCGTCAATGAGCTTCAAAGAAAACGTGGAGCGCGCCGGGCTGACTTCGCCCTTCTCCGGGGACGCGGTCGAAAAACTGGCGTCAACGCTCAGAAAGATGTTCGGCATATGAGAGCGGAAGAGCGGCAATTGAGGGCGGTGGTAATTGGCGCTGCTCCGGAGCCCCGGGGCGCGGAACTGATCGGCAAGGATGATTTTATTGCCGTATGCGATGGCGGCCTGGAATACGCGCAGTCGCAGGAGCTTTCTTTTGAAATGCTGGTCGGCGACTTCGATTCGTACACCGGCGCGCTCCCGGAAGGCGGGTTCGAACTCATCCGGCTGCCCTGCGAAAAAGACGACACGGATATCGGGTTCGCGGTGCGGACGCTGCTGGCCCGGGGATTCCGGGAATTCCTGCTGCTGGGCGCCGCGGGCGGAAGGCTGGATCATACGCTGGGCAATCTGGCAGTCGCGGGTGGGGTCGCCGAAGCAGGCGGGATCTGCACGATCTGCGGCGCCGCGCCCGGGGAAATGATATATGTGTTCCGGGACCGCGCGCTGGAATTGACGCCGGCGTCCGGCGCGTACGTATCGCTGTTTCCGCTCGGCGCGAAGACCGCCGCCGTCACGCTGGAAGGCTTCAAATATCCGCTGCGGCACGGCAGGCTGTCGGCGTTGTCAACGCTGGGCGTCAGCAACGAATTTGCCCCCGCCGGAAGCCCGGACGCCCGCGTTCCCGCCCGGATCATCGCCGAGCGCGGCACGGTCGTTGCGGTGGTCAATTACCCTGTCAGCTGAATACCGGACGTTCGCTCAGATCGTCCTGTCGATCAGATCGTCCGGTCGATAAGGCGGCTCACGTGTTTGTACACCAGGAAGGTGATCAGGCAGTTGAGCACGCTTTTTATTGCGTTGAACGGAATGATCGCGGGCAGCAGCAGGCCGGCAACGATTTTGGTGCTCACACCCATGTAGAGCGGGTCAATGATCAGGTTCAGCGGGATCATGATGAGCGTCATTGACAGCGCGCCCGCGCACAGCGCAATCACGGCCCCTTTGCGCGAGTGCATTTTGCGGTAAATGATGCCGGCGGCGAGGACCATTGTCCCCGTGGCCAGAAAATGCATCAGAATGCCCCAGAAACCGCCCGACGCGCTCACCGTGACTCCCTGTACCACCGCCACGACGAGCGTGAGCAATACGCCCCACAGAGGCCCGAACGCGAACGTCGCGATCAGTATCGGCACGTCCGCCGGATCGTACTCCAGAAACGGCGCCGCGGGCAATATCGGGAAATGCACGAAATACACCAGCACCACGGACAACGCGGCGAACATGGCGAGGTATACGAATTTCATTGCCCCTTTGCGCGGCGCGGCGGCGGGCGCGGGCGTGGCGGATTGCGTGGCGGATTGCGTGGCGGTTGGCGCGGCGAGCGTGGTTTTCTGTTTGTTTTTCATTGTCCTCTCCTCCTGAAACATGCAGCGCGCGTGCGTTTCTCCGGTCTCCGGACAATAAAAAACACCCGCTGCGCTCACGCTTCGGGTGAAACCAGTGCGTTCGGCGCGGGCCGCAATCCTGCGGCGTCACGCGACTCTGATTCCGTTTCTCTCCTCCGGACTGTACCGTCGGCCCCGGAATCTCACCGGGTCTGCCGGAACCGTGACCGCGCTCTCGCAGCCTGACGTTCCCGCTCGCGGGCTTTCACCGCCGGTGGGGATTTTCACCCCGCCCCGAAACGAACAGCCGAATGATAGCACAAATAAAAGGAATAATCAAGATGTATGTTGTTCCGGAGGTCAATATTTCCTGGTATTTCCGGGTAATATGGATATGGTTTGGATATGCAGATTTGGTCCGGCGGTGGGTTTGAGTGGTTCGGATACGCGATTTTGGCCCGGCGGCGGGTTTGAGTGGTTCGGATACGCGATTTTGGCCTGGCGGTGGTTTTGAGTGGTCCAGATACGCGATTTTGGATAAATTATGCGCCGATTGGCTTAATTATCCAGAGGGCGCCTTATCCCGGCTTTTCGGCTTTTGCATCGTTCCCGGATTCTGGATAAATTCAATGATCTTCGCGCTCTCTTATACCATTTTTGGCTCCTTCTCTGTGTCCTTGGGCTCCGTCTGTAGTCTTATAGCTGGATAACTTTTTCATTTTCCGGGTGTTTTATACCATGAGAGTAATTTTTCTCCAATTCGATCTGGATAATTATAAAGGATTATAACATTTTTATACCATTCGTAGGGCCCGGCAATCAAAAATGAGCGAGAGCCGCGCTGTGAAAATGGCAATTCTGGATAAATTCAGG
>CACZOW010000083.1 GCA_902782885.1 uncultured Ruminococcus sp.
CGTATGTTTCGGACAACGTACGGCGGAGCTCTGCGGGCAGATCGGTCATTTCATCGAATGAGACGCCGCGCGCCAGCCATTTCTCCAACTGCCGCACGCGGTAATCCGGGAGCTTCAGCGGCGCGAGTTCCGCGCGCAGCGCTTCCGGGCCGAGTTCATTCAAATTTCTGCGCACTGTGGCCATTAAGGTATTCTCCCGCCGTCATCGTCCGGGTGCCTTCACCCTGGATCTCGAGTATTTCCAGCACGCCGCGGCCGCAGGCTGCTTCCAGCCTGCCGTCTTCCGCCACGCACGTGCCCGGAGCAGCGAACAGTCCGTCTTCCTCGACCACCTTCGTGCGGTGTATCTTCACGCGGCGGCCGTCAAGAGTAGATTGCGCGGCGGGAAACGGTTCGGTGCCGCGGACCAGGTCGTGTATTTCCCGCGCGTCCCGGTTCCAGTCGATGTGCCCGGTAGAGCGGTCCACCGGCGGCGCGTACGTCGCTTTCGCGTCATCCTGCGGCACGGGTACGATCTCTCCCCGCTCCAGCCCGGCCAGCGTCCGCATAAGGGTCACCGGTCCGACGGCGGCCAGCACGTCGTGCAGCTCGCCCATGGTCATATCCGGCCCGATAAATATCGGGTCCTGAAGCAGTATCTTCCCCGTGTCCATACCCGGGTCGGTGAGCATCGTGGTTATGCCGGTGACTTTTTTGCCGTCGATCACGGCGTGCCAGATCGGCGCCGCGCCGCGGTATTCGGGAAGCAGGCTGGCGTGCACGTTGACGCAGCCGTATTTCGTTATATCCAGCACCCGCGCGGGCAATATCTTTCCGTACGCGCACGTGACCATCACGTCCGCATCCGCGTTTTTAAGCGTATCGTAAAACTCGTCCGTTTTTGCGCTTTCCGGCTGATATACCGGTATCCCCGCTTTGAGCGCGCGCTCCTTGACGGGCGGCATCTGCATACGGCCGCCTCTCCCCTTCGGCGCGTCGGGCCTGGTCACGCACAGTACCACTTCGTGTTCCTTTATCAGCATCTCCAGCGTTCCGAGCGCAAACTCGGGCGTACCGAGAAAGATCACTTTCATTGCTGCGCCGCCTCCTGTTTTTCGTAAGTTTCAGCTTTATCTTTGTACAGGATGCCGTCCAGATGATCGATCTCGTGCTGGCACACCACGGCGAAAAAGCCTTCCGCGTCAAATGACAGCGGCGCGCCGTTTTCGTCCAGGGCGTCAACGTGTATCTTCTGCGCGCGCCTGACCTCTCCCTGATAGCCGGGCAGGCTGAGGCAGCCTTCCGTTGCCAGCTGCTCCCCTTCGCGGGAAGTGATCACCGGATTGATGAGCGCGAGTTTGTTGCCCTGGGTGTCGTCGATCACCGCCAGCCGGCGCACGATGCCGATCTGCGGCGCGGCCAATCCTACGCCGTTGGACGCGTACATAGTCTCAAACATGTCGTCAATAAGGCTGCGGATGCTGTCGTTCACCTCTTTGACCGGTTTGCACTTCATCCGGAGTATATCTTCACCTTCGGTCCTGATTCTTCTGATCGCCATTTGTATCTACCTCCTGCGGACGGCCTGCGTCAGTTGTCGAATATCAGCGCCAGCCTGAGATCGCCCGCTCTTTTTATTTTACCATAATGCGTGAAAAAAAGCTGTATTATTTCGGGGCGCGCCGGCGCTTTGACCGTGAGCTGCCAGCGGAAGCGGCCGTTGACCTTCGGCACGGGCTCGCGGGAAGGTCCCAGCACGCATACGGTGCCGCGCTGCGTTTCGGGCACGGAACCGCGTATTGACGCCGCGAGCGCGTTCAGATAATCGTACGCGCCCCGGTCGTTCTCCGACGACACGCGTATGATGCCGAGCGCGCAGAAGGGCGGGTAATACATTGCCCGCCGGAATTCCAGCTCGTTCCGGTAGAAATCGGCGTAGCTGCCCGACGTGGCCGCCTTGAGGACGCCGTTGTCAACGCTGTACGTCTGCACCACCACTTTGCCCGCCTGCGCGCCTCGGCCCGCGCGCCCGGACACCTGCGTGATGATCTGGTACGCCCGCTCGCCGGCGTCGTATTCGGGCCGGTTGATCTGCCCGTCGGCGTCAACGATCCCCACCAGCGTAACTCCGGGGAAATCGTGGCCTTTGGTGATCATCTGCGTACCTACCAGGAACGGGATGTGTTCTGTCTGGAACCGCCGGAGCAGCGCGCCGTGGCCGCCTTTGACTTTGACCGTGTCGGAATCCATGCGCAGTACTTCCGCTTCGGGGAACAGTCTGCGCAGTTCCGTCTCCACGCGCTCGGTGCCGGGGCTGCCGAAGCCCAGGGTATTGCTGCCGCACGCGGGACAATTCTTCGGCGCCGGAGCCGCTTTGCCGCAATAATTGCACAATAGCCGCGACGCGCCGCTGTGGTAGGTCATGGGCAGGCCGCAATCTTTGCAGATCATTGTCCGCCCGCATTCCCGGCAGAACAGCCGCGCGCTGTATCCGCGCCGTCCGACGAACAGCATGGTCTGTCCCCCGGCACGGTAATTAGCCTCCAGCTCGCTCTGCAGCGCCCGGGAGAACAACGCGCCGCGGGCAATGACCGCGCGCTCGTCCCGCATATCCGCCACCTGTATTTCCGGCAGTTTTCCGGCGCCCGCGCGGGAAGGCAATTCAAGCAGCCTGATCTGCCCCTGCTCCGCCCGGTAGTACATGGAAACGTCCGGCGTGGCGGAACCGTACAGCACCGCGGCTTTGCCCGCGAACCGCAGCTCCGCCACCTCTTTCGCGTCGTACCTGAGCCCGGAGTCCTCCGAGCGGTACGAACTGTCGTGCACTTCGTCCGCGATCACCAGGTCCACCTGCGGGAACGGCGCAAAAATGCCCGAACGCGTGCAGACCGCCACGTGAGCGATCCCCTTCTTCATGCGGTACCATTCCCGCTCCCGCACGGCATCGCCGAGGCCGGAATGCCAGAGGGCAACGCTGTCACCGAACCGTGCGGTGAAATGCGCGATCATCTGCGGCGTCAGCGCGATCTCCGGCACCATCATTATCACATATCCGCCCCGGGACAACACGTACGAGATCAGGTGCATATACACTTCCGTCTTGCCGCTGCCCGTGACGCCGTGCAGCAGAAATACGCCGCCCTTTTGCACGCCTTCGCCGCCGCGCGTCATATTTGCATCGATCGCGGCTTTTACCGCGTTGAACGCTTCTTCCTGCCGCGGATTCAGCTGATGCTCCGGGTATGTGGCCAGCATTTCCCGTTCTGCGCCCGGGCCGTCGTCAACGTCCTCCGCGCCCGCTTCCCGCGTGCTCAGCTTCACGTACCCTTTTTTTACCAGCGCGCCGAGGTGCGTCGGCTTCGCTTCCGCTTCGAACAGCAGCTTTTCCACGTCCGCGCTGCCCCGCTCCGCCAGCAGCTCCAGCAATTTAAGCTGCCAGATGCTGCGCAATTTAGTCTGCCTGATCAACTCCCGCGCTTCTTCGGCGCCAATGGCCAGTTCCGCGACTTTCACCGTCCGGTTCACCGCCCGGGACTTACCGCGGAACGGACGCACGCAGCGTATGGCGGTACCGGGCGTGCAGGCGTACGCGCGCCACAGCCGGCTGCAGAATTCGAGTTCTTCTTCGGTGAGTGGTTCCTCGTCGGGCACTTTTAGAATATGTTTGAGGACGATCGCCTTCTCTTTCTCGTCCGTGCCGGCATCGGATTTGATTTCAGCATTGCCTTCCTCACGGATCACGTTCCAGACCACCGCTTCGTTTGCCCGGTTGCCCGCGCCAAACGGGACAACGACAAACATACCCCGCCGGAAACATTGCCCCCCGCCGGGGAGCGTTTCATCAGCGAGGTAGGTATAGAGCCGGTCAAATGCCAGCGTACTTTCCAGCAGATATACTTCCAGTCTGACTGTCAAACCGATTGTCCCTTCCGGTCACGCTCAGATGTACGGCCGAATGAACTCCGGCACGTTTTCTTCGTCGCCGTTGATGCTGATGTAAAAGTCGGCGTTGTGCTCCGCCGAGATCTTCGCGATGCCGTCAAAGAATTTCTTCAGCGACTCCGCGTCCTGATGCACTATATATGTCAATCCGTCAATGAATATTGTTTCTATATCGTAGTTCTGCGATGCCACGCCGCAGATAAAGCCTAAAAACGCGTCCGATCCGTATACCGGGTAGTCAAGGATATTGATGAATCTGATCCGGTGGGAAAGCTTCATCATCAGCTCGTTGCTGTCGTCAATATACACCACCGCTCCGTTCGATTCCCGCACGATGGAGTTGGCTGTTTCCAGCATCTGTTTCGTCTTGCCTGTTCCCTTTTTCCCGTAAAATACCTTTATCATAGAAATCGCCTCCATTTCTGTATGTATACTTTACCACAACGGAAACAAAAAAACAACGGCGCTATTATGCCAAAGTAAAGTCGACATTTATCCAGGCACTAAAGCCCAGTCTACTCGAGCACTACTTCCACCACTTCGGGACGCGTACCCGAGCGCAGCCGGAACAGCGCGCAGCCCAGGCCGGAAGTGATCAGCAGCGGAAACCCGCCCAGATCGTGCCGACCGTAAAAAATACCCTGTTTGGGGAGTTTGTCATCCTTGAGGACTTTGAACTCCAGGCCGGAGGCCAGACGGATCTGACCGCCGTGCGTGTGGCCGCAGAACACGCCGTGAGGCGGATACGCGGGCAGCGGCAGCGCGGCGGCGCCGTTCAGAAGGACGTCTGCGTTGTGAGAAGCGAGAATAAACTTGAGACCGTCCGCGGCGGCGATACGAGACCATTCGTTGATGAGCTGCTCCGCGGAAGAGACGCGGCTGCGCAGATCGGTCAGGCCGCCGATCAGGACGCCTCCGACCACCGTGCAGTTGTCGTCCAGCACCCGCACGTCGCCGGGCAGCGAGGTGAAAGTGTCAACAAACTCCGCTTTTCCGCCCGCGAGCTGCGCCGCGACGGTGTTGTCGTGATTGCCCGGCGTGATCAGCACGGGTACGCCGACGCCCGA
>CACZOW010000084.1 GCA_902782885.1 uncultured Ruminococcus sp.
GAGGTCGCGAGTGACGAAACCGATCCCTTTTCAAGACCGCCTCGTTATGACCGCTTCGATACCTCTCCACGAAGCAAGGCGGATTGTACAATACAGGGCTCGCTCTTGTCAAGTAAAAAGTGAAAACACGGGTCCGCGGGGGCATAGTGTAAAGTTGTCCGCGGAGGCGGAATTGTGGAAAAAAAGCGGGCATTGTGATAATATATTAATAGGCGCCGTTGACGCCGGAATGAAACAGGAGATGTTCAGATGATTGCCAACTATCATACACATTCGTACCATTGCCGCCATGCGGGCGGAAAACCGGAGGAGTATGTTGTCGCCGCCATTAATAACGGGCTTGAGGAACTGGGGTTTTCCGACCATGTGCCCTATCCGTTTTCGAACGGCCACCGGTCCGGGTTCCGGATGGATGTGGAAGAGACCGGCACGTATGTGGAGGAGATCCTGGAACTGAAGAGCAAATATGCGGGGAAGCTGAAGATCTATGTGGGTTACGAGGCGGAGTACTATCCGGCGGAGTTTGAGGCGATGCTGCGGAATATCGGGCGGTATCCGGTGGATTATCTGATCTGCGGGCAGCATTTTTCGCGCAATGAGTATGACGGGTATTACAACGGCGTAGCGACGGAGGATCGGGAGAAGCTGAAGGAGTACGTTGACCAGCTGACGGCGGCAATGCAGACCGGCGTGTATACGTATATTGCCCACCCGGATATGTTCAATTTTCGCGGGGATCCCGGCGCGTACCGCGAGGAGGTGCTGCGGCTGTGCGAGGCTTCGGTGAAGTACGGCGTGCCGCTCGAGTATAATTGCCTGGGCATGGAGGGCGGCCGGCATTACCCGCGCCCGGAGTTCTGGCAGCTGGTGGCGGAGAGCGGTGCGGAGACGGTGATCGGTTCCGATGCCCATCAGCCGGACCGTGCCGGAGATCCGGTGAGCGCGGGACGCGCCTTGCGCGAGCTGGCGGGATTCGGTATCGTGCCGGGGGACAGACCTCGTTTACGGAAGCCGGTTTTGTGAGGCTGAGCGGCGCGGGCGCGGGCCGGTCTGAAGGGTAAGGGCTCGGCGCTGGCGCGGGCCGGTCTGAAGGGCAGGACTCGGCGCGGGCGCGGGCCGGTCTGAAGGGTAAGGGCTCGGCGCGGGCGCGGGCCGGTCTGAAGGGCAAGGGCTCGGCGCGGGCGCGGGCCGGTCTGAAGGGCAGGACTCGGCGCGGTGCGGAACGGTTTGAGATGATTTATAATTTTCGTATTAAAATAGCGGAATTAGTTGGTACAGGCGGCAGGTTTTCTATTGATGATCCAGCTTTTTTCAAAGTGTTGTGCAAGGCGATCCGTTCGGTGCAGGACGGGCATACCGCCGCGGGGCGGAGGCTGGCCGGGGCATTCGAATTGACGCCGTACAACGTCCGGATCCTCCGCCGCAGCCTGGATTTCCGTAAAGGGCGCGAGCCGGCGCTGGAGCTGAGCGTGAGCGTTGACGCAGACGGATTCGGCAGCGAACCCGGGAAAAGCATTTTCGTGAAGGGGGACAGACCCGTTTCTGAAAGTGCTGTTTCGGGCGGTGATGCTCCCGTTTCAGGCGCTGCGGTTCCCGTTGTGGTTGGATTCGGACCGGCGGGGATGTTCTGCGCGCTGACGCTGGCGCGGGCAGGGCTGAGGCCGGTTGTGCTGGAGCGGGGCGAGGATATTGACGCACGCGGCGTGAGCGTGGAACGGTTCTGGAGGACGGGCGTATTGGCGCCGGACAGCAACGTACAGTTCGGCGAAGGCGGCGCGGGGGCGTTTTCGGACGGAAAATTGACCACGCTGGTGAAGGAGAAGCACCGCACCGGGCGCGCGGTACTGGAGACGTTCGTGGAGTTTGGCGCGCCGGAGGATATTCTGATCGACGCGTACCCGCATATCGGCACGGATCTGCTGCGCGGCGTGGTGAAACGGCTGCGGTGCGAGATCGAGCGGCTGGGCGGGCGCGTGCTTTTCGGGGCTAAATTGTGCGGGTTGATACGCGAAGGCGGCGGAGTCGCCGGCGTGGAGTATTCGCAGGACGGCACAGTCAGGGCGATCAATGCCGGGGGCGTTTTTCTTGCAATTGGTCACAGCGCGCGGGATACGTTCGAGATGCTGGCGGCGGGAGGCGTTGCGCTTTCGCCCAAGCCGATGGCGGCGGGTTTTCGCATCGAGCATCCGCAGGAGCTCATCAACAAAAGGCAATACGGTTCGTACGCTCCCCTGCTTGCCCGGCGCTGGCCGGCGATATATAAGCTGGCGTTTAATACGGGGGACAGACCTGTTTCCGAACGTGGCGCAGACGGCGGAATGCGCAGCGCGTTCACGTTCTGCATGTGTCCGGGCGGGTATGTTGTCAACGCCGCTTCCGAGCCCGGCGGCCTGGTCACCAACGGCATGAGCTACAGCCGCCGCGACGGGCAGAACGCCAACAGCGCGGTGCTGGTGGGGATTGCCCCCGCGGATTACCTGCCCTGGGCGGAGTTTCCGGGAGATCCCCTTTCGGGCATGCGGTTCCAGCGTGCGGTCGAGCAGGCGGCGTTCCGGCTTACCGGCGGAAACGGACGGCTACCGCGCCAGGCTCTCGGCGCTTTTGCGGAGGCGCTGGGCGGCACGGCAAAAAGCTCTTTGGAGTCTGCGTTCCGGAGGTCTGTCCCCTGTATGAAAGGGTTTGAGACGCAGGTGAAGGGCGGATCGGAGGAGGCGGATCTGACGGGATTGTACCCGGGATTCGTGGCCGGGACGCTGCTGGCAGGCATCGCGCATTTTGACCGGATCATTCCGGGCTTCGGGCATCCGGCGGCAATATTGACCGGCCCCGAAACGCGCTCCTCTTCGCCGGTGCGGATCGTACGCGACCCGGATTCGTTCGAAAGCGTCAATTGCCCCGGCCTCTTTCCCCTCGGCGAAGGTGCGGGCTACGCGGGCGGGATCACTTCAGCGGGTATTGACGGTATACGCGCCGCCGAAAAATATATACAGAATAATGTGAATAATGTGAGGTAGTGTCAGATGGATCGTATTGGGATCAGGATCAGAAACTGCCGTGGTTTGCGCGGTTCCCTGGTGAGAGCCGCGGCGAGCGTGCTGGCGGCGGTATTGGCGGCGGTGCTGTTCATACAGGGGACAGACCTGCTTCAGGCTGACCGGGGCCGGGCGGTGCAGGCGGCGGCGCAGACAGGCGTGACCATCGGGAAGGTGCTGTACAGCGAGGATTTCGACGGTGTTGCCGACGGCAAGCTGCCGGAGGGCTGGACGCTCAGCCCGACGCTCAAAAACGGCGGCAGCGCGAAGGTCGAAGGCGGCAAGCTGATCATTGACGCCAGTTCGGTGGAACTGGGCAAGGTGCTGCTGCCGAATACGTTGTCCGGGAACGGCAACTACGCCATAGAGGCGGACGTTGCCTTCCTGTCGAGCCGCGACGCCTCGCGCTGGATGTCCCTCGTGGCGCGCCAGCAGCCGACCGACCAGGATTACTGCCATATGTGCGTGAGGCGCAGCACCACCGCCGCCAACGGCGTTGAATTCGCGCTGCGTACCACCGGTGCGGGCTGGAATGTATTGACCACCGCGTCCGCCGCAAAGGATCTGGGCATTGACCGCGAAGTGCATATCAAAATGTGCATCACGGACAACTGGGTGTTCGAGTATATTGACGGCGACGAAGTGCTGGCGGGCGAGTTTCTGGACGGCATCCGTGGCGCGCTGGCCACCGGCGGCGTGGGGATCCAGGCGAATTTTTCGAAGATCAGCGTAGACAATGTGAAGGTCTCTGAATGCTCTTACGCCCACGATCCGGAAGTGGTCGCGGACAAGCAGTATATCAGCCACAACTTCCTCAAAACGCCCGTGATCTCCGCGGCGGCAACCATCGCGGAGGCCGATTCGCTCGCCGCTGTTGAACGCCTTGCCGCGCTCGAGCAGCGCCCCGAGAACATAATACTTCACGTCGCGGACGACGGCTCCGTTACCTCCCCCGACGGACGGACCGTTCTGGGTACGCTGGACGAGATCACGGACAAGGTCTTCCGCAGCATGATCCCCGTTTTCGCCGTCCATTCGGAAGACGCCGCGGACGCGCTGAAGCAGTTCCTGAAGGCATCGAAACTGGTGGACTGCATGGTCATGTCCGAAGACCCCGCGCTGGTGGCGTCGATGCGAAAGACCAACACCAAGATCGGCGGCGTGATCGACTTTACGGGGAACATCACAGGGGACAGACCTGCTTCTGAAAACGGCGGGGAGGCTGATGAAAGCCTGGAAGACAGGCTGATGGCGATCATCGGCACGGTCAACGGGAACAGCGCGAAGACGGCGCTGATCCCGGCGGATATTGCCCGCAAGGCCAACGTGGAATTTCTGCAGCACCGCCTGATCACCGTGTGGGTCAAAGAGGCCGCCGGCCCGGAGGAAGACGTCATGCTGCACGACGCGATCCTGAGCGGCGCCAACGGCGTTGTCACCGACACGCCTGAAAAGCTGATCGGCGCGTACGAATTTTACAAGCACGAATTGGCGGTGCTGGTGCGCAACCCGATGGTGATCGGCCACCGCGGATTGCCCTCCTCCGCCCCGGAAAACAGCATCGAGAGCGCTAAAGAAGCCGTGGCGGCGGGCGTTGACTGCATCGAACTGGACGTGCGCCTCTCCTCCGACGGCGAGATATATATTTACCACGACAACGATGTGAGCTCGCTCACCGACGGCTCCGGCACGGTCAACAGTCTTTCCGCCGCGCAGCTGGACAAGCTCCGGCTGCTGCGTTCGGGCTCGTACGGCACGTTCAAAAAGTACCCAAAGGTGCAGCTTCCCTCGCTGCGCGCGTTTTTCGAGGCGCTGAAAGATGACGACGTGATGTTTTTCATCGAGATCAAGGAAGAGGCGGGCAACATTTCCAAAAAAGTCGCGGATATGGTGCGTGAATTCGGATTTGAGGACCGCTGCTGCATGATCACGTTCCTGTCGTCGCAGGTGAAGGCGTATCAGAAGGCAATGCCGGAGATGTCGACCGGCCAGCTGATGGGCACGCCCTCGGGCAAGAGTTACGAGAACGTCGTGAAGAGCATCATCAGCCAGATCGCGCCTGAAAACGCGACCTTCAACGCCAACGGCGTCAACGACACCAAACTCGTCCGCGCGCTCATGTACCGCGGCATCACCGCCTGGCCCTGGACGTACAACCACGTCAGCACGGCCGACGCGTACCTGCTGGGCGCCGGTGGCATCACCACCGACTTCTGCAACGTCGTTTCCCACGTGCCGGTGCGGATCGACATCGGCAAACAGTACGTGTTCACGCTGAATCCGGACGATCCGGAAATGAGGTCTGTCCCCTTTCATCCCGTGGTGTACAGCCGTATGGGCAAAGAGGAGACCGGGGGTAAAAACAGCGACGGTTCCGTGCGGAATGCTCCCGAGCCGGTGATCCTGGAAGGCGCCGAACACGTGGAGATCGAAGGCAACACGATCCGCGCGCTCAGTGACGGCACCGTGCGGCTGGTGTACCGGCTGCGGACGTCAACGACGCCGGACCGCGAACCGGATATGTTCTCGGAATTCACGATCTATACACAGGTCGTCACGCTGAATATAGACTCGGGCGCGGACAAGAACGATCCGTTTGCGCCGGTGATCGACGAAAACGAGAATGACAACAGGAGATCAGGAAAGCGGGGCGGCGAGATCGCTATTGTATGCGGGATCGCCGGGGCGGTCATTGCCGCCTGCTGCGTGGCGCTGGCCGTGCACGGTAAGAAGAAAAATACCCACGACCAGAGCCGCTGATATCGCGAGGAATATTGCCCCGCCGGCCGGAAGGCCGATGACGTTGAAAACGATCAGCAGCAGCCAGGAAATGATCCACGAACTGTTGAAGCCCATGTGCATTGCGACCGGCCCCCACACGGAGCCGGTCATTTCGTATATTGCCACCAGCAGCACCGAAAAGACGCAGGTGTAAATGCCCTGAAGGATATTGCCGTGGTAAATGCCGAACACCACCGATACCACCGCTCCGGCGATCAGCATGGCGGCGCGGCGGCGGCCCGGAATGGCGTCCCGCAGCGAGGTATAGAAAATGCCGCGGAACAGGAGTTCTTCCACCAGGGGGGCAATGACCGACGTGGCCAGGATCGCCGCCAGAATGCTGCCACGCATAATGGCGCCAACGCTTTCGTTGTTGGCTTCCAGCCAGGATTCGGGGAACGGGATGAGTTCGATCAGCGCCACGAAGCCGGCGTTGAACATGAGCCCTGCCGCGAAGCACAGCGCCAGTACGCCGAACCCGCGGCCGCCCTTCATGCGCTCGGGCAATCTGAGGATCTTCGCCATCTGCCAGCGGCCCTTTTTATACGTGAGCAGCAGGACCAGGAATATGATGCCCAGCATCAGCACGCCGCTGATTATGAAAATTTCCGCCACGTGTTCCATGTAGATGTCGGTCACGTAATCTCTCAGCGCGTCGGGGTTTTCCGCGTTTCCCGCGAGGGCAAGCTGCGGATTGACTGCCGCCGCCATGAAGGTCAACACCGCCATGAACACCGCCGACACGGCCAGCTGGATCAGCATGTAGCCTATCAGGAACGCGGCGGAGATGGCGAGGGCGATCAGTATTTTTTTGACCGGGGATTTTTTGGGTGCGGGGGCATCCGGCGCGGAGACATATGGCGCGGTGGAATCCGGCGTGGGAGAATTTAGCATGGGGACAGACCTCGTTTCGAAATAGGTTGAAAAGCGTTGCGGCGCCTGAGTCTGCGCCGCGGGACGGTCAGCTTGAGAGTGTCAAAGCTTTGACGAGAAGTACGACGCGGCGACTCCTGCGGCGAGGGTGAGCAGGCCGATCAGCACGCCAGCGAAGGTGATCGAAAGCGCCGGAAGGTTCAGGCTGATAAGGAGGGCAAGTATTGACCCCGCCAGCAGGCCCAGTATGCCGTAATAGGTGCCGGTACGGAACTTCCTGAACAGGAGCTGGATGATC
>CACZOW010000085.1 GCA_902782885.1 uncultured Ruminococcus sp.
CAGGGCATGATCCTGGCGGCGACAAAGGGCAAAAAACTCGTACTGGTCACCGTTGACGGCGATATTCCCGCGGGCGCACAGATCAGCTGAACTCGGCCGCGAGGCATGGATCCGTAATATGTCAAGACACCGAAATGATCGCTCCGAAGCGGGCGCAACATCGCGCGGCAGGCGGCTGTCACCGGCGCATACGGCGGCAGCGGCGGCTGTTTTGCTGGCGCTGTGCTGCGGCTTTGCGGGCTGCGGAAAAACGCCCCGGGTCCCTTCGTTTACGAGCGGCACACTGCCGACGGAAAGCGTCCCGGACCCCACGGAAGGCCCCGCGACCGCTGAGCCCACGGAGTCCTTTACAGACGCTCCTACCGCCGCGCCCACGTCGACGGAGGACACGCCGGCCACTCCCGCGCCGGCGGTGAACGAGCTGTTCATCGGTTCGGACAATGCTTCAGCGTTGGCGCTGATTGCGGGTCTGGCGGAACCGGAAAAAATAATTATGACGCCGGAGCAGATCGCCGCGGACAACGCGCGCATGCTCCGTGAATGCGATAAATTGACCGATCTCGCTGCGCTGCCGGACACGCTCTCCCGGGCGGAACTGCAGGCCAGACTGAACGCCGCGAAATTGCCCGCGCTGCCCAAGTACGACAAGACCGGCCGCGCCATCACGCAGGCGGAATTCGACGCCATCTGCGCGCTGAGGAGTATTGACGCCGTTCCGGAGCAGAACACCGTTGAATACGGTATCATCGTGAAGCGCGCGGACCTGCGCCGGCTGCCCTCCGAACTCAGTTTCTACAACGCGCCGGACAACCCGCTGGACCGCATCCAGGAGACCGAACTGTACGTGGGCATGCCCGTGCGCGTGCTGTGGCGCACCGCGGACAACGCTTACCTGTTTGTGGTTTCGTACTACTACTCGGGCTGGACGCGGGCGGACAACGCGGCGATCTGCTCCGAATCGGAATGGGCGGAGTTTGCCGCGCCGGAGAAGTTCGCGGTGATCACCGATTCGCTGTTCGGGCCGGATGGCGCGGGCGGGGAATATCTGGATATGGGTGTAAAGCTGCCGCTCTGTACAGACGCGCAGGCAGAAGGCGATGCCGACGGCATCCGCGTATGGCAGCCGGTGCGTACGGCGGACGGGACCCTTTCGAAACAGGAAATTGTGCTGCCCCGCGCGTCCGCGCACGAAGGATACCTGACGTTCACATACGCCAATTTTATCGCGCAGGCATTCAAATACGAAGGCACGCTGTACGGCTGGGGCGGGCTGGACAACGGCGTTGACTGCTCGTCGTTCGTGGCGGGCGTGCTGCGCGCGTTCGGCTTTTATCTGCCCCGCGACACCTCGGATCAGCGCACGGCCGTGGGAAAGTCACATGACGCCTCTGCGTTGACGGAAGCGCAGAAACTGGAACTGTGCGCCGAACTGTGGCAGCGCGGCCCGGTGGCGGTGTATTCGAAGATCCACACGCTGTTTTATCTGGGCACGCAGAACGGCCGGGCGGTGTACATCCACGCGCCGGGCGCCGGAAAAAAAGTAGGAATCGCATACGACCGGACATTGGACGATATAATATACATTTGCGGTATTTATGAGGAGAATTGACCATGAACGAATTGTCTAAGATCCTTCTGGTGATCACGTTGCTGGCAGTGATCGCGGGTATGAGCCTGCTGGCCAATCAGGCGGGCAATGTTTCCGCGAGCGGTTCCGGCACCTCGCTGGTTCGTTCCGCGCTGGAACTGGTCGTCGGGGAAGAGGATACGCTCACGCTGAAAAAAGACCCGGGCGGAGTCAAATGGACGTCCTCCGACGAAGGCGTAGTGAGCGTTGACGCCTCGGGCAGGGTGAAGGGTATTGCCCCCGGAACCGCGGAGATCACCGCGGCCTGGGAAGGCGGCAGCGAAACCTGCAAGGTATTCGTGGTGGAGAAAGAGTTCAGTTTCGACGACAACATTCTGATCTCCATCTTCTGGCCGCCCACGCACAATTATATCAACGACGAGCAGTACAAATATCTGGCGGACGCGGAGATCGACTGGGTGATGGGTTCCGGCGACGGCATCGGCAGCAAGGCGGACCAGCTCAAAATGCTGGAACTCTGCTACAAATACGGCATCCACATGAC
>CACZOW010000086.1 GCA_902782885.1 uncultured Ruminococcus sp.
TGAGCATTAAATTGCATAAAAAAACAGATATTGCTTTTTTTGTTTAGAAAATCGAAAAACGCCGGGTAAAAATGAGCGAGAATGCGGATAAATGAGCAAGAATGCGATTGAACGGCCGATCCCGGGGAGCGGCATGCGATCAACGACCAATCACGGGCAGCGCGGCATGCGACGAGCGGGCGATCCCCGGCGGATCAGTCGGTTGTCCATTCTATATACGGCCACGTGCCGTTCTCGGGCACTTCCGGAGTATAGAAAAATAAAGCAAATGCCGCGGACGCGTTAGGATAGCGCGTTCTGTTGGAGACGACCAGACCGTTTGAGCCACCGTCGGCACCGGATAATTGAGGAAGTGGCGCATAGCAGAGGTGTCCGTTGACGATCCCGTTTTCAGACACTCCTTCGTAGATATTGTCCGCGTCGAGCCCGAACACCCACCTGCAGTAATTTTCCAGCGGCATCAGACAGTTATTGTCAGAGTAATAAGAAACCAGTCTCTGCGGAACGCATATTACGTCGAAATAATCCATCGAAGTGATCAGATCAAGCGGCTCTTCGGGGAATTCCTCCGGGTATTCAACGGATACGGCAACGTCCGGATACGCTTCTTTAAAAGCGCCGATCAGCGAATCCATCGCGGCCTGCTCCGCTGCTCCGGCGGCAGGATACACGATCTTCAAATTACCCTTTACGTGAATTACTTCATTGTCGGCACGGCGGCGGCACGGCTCTTTTTTCCTGCAGCCGGCAGCGACCGCAACAGCAATAAGCACGATCAGAGACAATACAAGTAAAATTTTACGCTTCATCAGTCGGACTCTTCCTTTCAGTACTCAAATAATCAAAACAGCGGCTGCCAATCGGAGCCTTCCGCGTCGGAAGGATACGCAAACTGCGCGGTCGTGAGCGGTGTGCAATAATCACCGAACGGTTTAAGGAAAAAGACATATGTTCCGTCTTTGGAGAGCGGCCTCATGCCGCGTATGACCGGGATCGCCTCCAGGCCGCGGCTGTATCCCGCAGACAGCATCACATCGAGCTGTTCCGCGGTATTGACGCCTTCAAGTCCGCCCGGCACGGCGATCAAAACATGGTATCTGCTGCCCGCAGAATCGGCGCCGCTGTGAATAAACTGCCTCGCATCTATCGGCATTTTCAGCACGTTCGTGACCGCCACATTATACACCGTGTACAACATGGCGCCGGAATGTTCCGCGGCGTTTTCGGTCAATTCGTTCCCGTCGCTGTCCAGGATCCGGAACGAAACGTTTTTGACCTCTCCCGCGAATACCACCCGCGCGGCATCCGCCAGTTCCTGCGCGGTCCAGTAGCTCTTATCGTTGACTTTTAAATAGCCGTAGCCGGGAAAACCGGGCTCGATTTCATCCGTGGGGCTCGCCGCGGGCTCCGGGGAGTCAATATCATCTCCCGGCGTAAGGGGGAAGGAAGGCTTCTCTGTCCGGTTCTTCGGCTCGTCGACCGTGCTTTCGATGTTATTTGGCGCATGCTCTGTCTCTGTTGCCTGCGGCATGCCGTCGCTTTTGGATTCGGATCTCGGGTCATTTATGACTACGCCATCATATCTGCCGGGTTTGATTGCCTGTTTTGCCTTCGTCGCGAGCCCTTTTCGGGACGTGATCGCGGCGACTGCAACCGTCAGCACGAGTACCAGCACCGCCGCCGCGGAGGCAAACCACACGTGCAGCACGCGCGAACGTCTGCCGCTTCCCGTTTTCCCGGGGGCGGATCTGCGGGCGGCGGGAGCGTTGCCGCCTTCGGCTGCGATCGTGTTGTCCGCCGGCAGCACCGGCATCGGAGCATCGTACGGATCCCGCGCTTCGTCGATATAATTGTCGTCGATAAGCCCGAACGCTTCGATCAGCGCGTTCCGTCCCGGCCGCACTTCTTCGGAAGCATTGCCCGCCGCTCCGGCAGCAATATTCTCTTTTTCAAAACGCCCGTCACTCATCTCCGACTCCTTCTCCCCTTAGCCGGTCCCGCAATTTATCGCGCAGCCGCAGGAGCGTCATCTTCACTTTACTTTCCGAAAAACCGCCGCGTACGGCGATCGCCTCGATGCTGTCGCCGTACCAGTAGCGCCGTACGAATATCTTGCGCTGTTCTTCCGGCAGTTCCGACAGGAAGCGGTTCAGCGCCGCGCCCAGTTCGGAGGCTTCCGCAGACTCTTCCACAGACGAACCGTCGGCAATATAATCCGCCAGCTCTTCGAAGGGCAATTTTTCCGCCTCTCCCCCGCGTTTCTGCCGCGTTTCGTCCCGCAGCTTCTTCAGCGCCAGGTTGCGCGTGATCTTTGCCAGATACGCGGAAAGCAGCTCCGGTCTCGCCGGCGGGATCGACTCCCACACGCTGTACCATACGTCGTTGACGCACTCCTCCGCGTCCTCTTCACTGCGCAGTACGTTAAGAGCTATCCGGCGGCAATAGCTGTAATATTTTTCATATGTCGCCGTCAACGCGCGCTGCTCGCGCGCCCAGTACAGCTCAACTATGTCCGCGTCTTCCACGGGAAGCTCCTTTCCGTGCCGGCAGCCGTGGCCGCCACTATATCAGTACCCGTTTGCCCTAAAAAAGTCACAGCCGTTTATTCGGCCCGTTCTTATTCCGTCAGCAGCCGTAAAACTTCGGCCGTATCGTCGGCCAGCACCCGCGCGCCGCAGCGGATCAGCTGCTCCCGGTCGCGGAAGCCCCACGTCACGATTATGTGATCCAGGCCGGCGTTGCGCGCGGTCTCGACGTCAACTTCCGAATCCCCGATATACACGGCTTCGGAGGGGTCAACGCCGAACTCTTTTATCATTGTCCACACCCCGTCCGGTGCGGGTTTGCGCGGTATCCCCGCGATCTCGCCGCGGGCAATATCCGTCAATCCCGCGAAATACGTTGTCATCAGCTCCTGTACGGCGCCGTCCGCCTTGTTGGAGATCACGCCCACGCGCAGTCCCGCCGCGCGCACGTCCCGAAGCAGTCCGCAGACGCCCGGATACGGCGCCGTTTTGTCCGCGCAATGCACTTTGTAATGCGCTTTGAACGCCTCGAACACGCGGTCGGCGACTTCCGCCGGCGTGCCTTGCGGGACGGCGTTGTCAACGAGATTCCTTATCCCGTGCCCCACG
This sequence comes from uncultured Ruminococcus sp., assembly GCA_902782885.1. Lineage (GTDB taxonomy): Bacteria > Bacillota > Clostridia > UBA1212 > UBA1255 > UBA1255. Next base: position 3,135 of record CACZOW010000086.1, read on the forward strand.
ATACGCCTGATCTCGGCATAGCTGCGCTCCGGCAGCCCGTACTGTCCCAGCGCGTGATTCACGCTGGTCATGAGGTCCTCAAGGGTATCCAGCAGCGTGCCGTCCAGATCAAAAATCGCCAATTTATACTTCATATCTGCTCCTCTGCCGCGTTCGGCCATCCTGCGCCGTTTTAAGCATCCGGTCCGCTCCGTTTTTAAACATCCGGTGCGTCCCCGTGTTTAAAAAATCGTTTTAAAAAACCTTCGGGCAACCGCGTCGCCCGAAGGTCCTGCCGGAACGCCCGCAAGCGTCCCGTCCGAGCGTATACCGCCTGTGCGGTCTCACTCTTCCCAGTTATGGTAAACGTTCATCACGTCGTCGTTGTCATCCAGACCGTCCAGCAGCTTCTCGATCTGTTCCAGCTGCGCGGGATCGGTGAGCTTCACGTAACTCTGCGGGACCATGCGCACTTCGGCTTCGAGGAAATTGTAGCCTTTCTGCTCGAGCGCGTCGCGCACGTTGCTGAAATCCGCGGGGGCGGTGGTGATCTCAAACGCGTCTTCGTCGGGGACAAAATCCTCTGCGCCCGCGTCCAGCGCGTCCATCATGACCTCGTCTTCGTCCTTGTCGCCGTCGTTCTCGATGACGATCACGCCCTTCTGGTCGAACATGAACGACACGCAGCCCGTGGTGCCCATATTTCCGCCGAACTTATCGAAAATGTGGCGGACTTCGGCCGCGGTGCGGTTGCGGTTGTCCGTGGCGCACTCGGCGATGATGGCGATACCCGCCGGTCCGTAGCCCTCGTACGTGATCTCCTCGATGATCTCGTTGGCGCCCTCGCCGCTGGCGCGCTTGATGCTGCGCATAATATTATCATTAGGCATGTTCGCCGCTTTCGCTTTGGCGATCACGTCTTTCAGCTTGCTGTTGGCATCCGGATTGGGGCCTCCCGCCTTGACCGCGATCTGCAGCTCCTTGCCGATCTTGGTGAAAAGGTTGCCGCGCGCGGCGTCTGTCTTGCCCTTTTTATTCTTGATATTTGCCCATTTTGAATGTCCGGACATACTATTTCATTCTCCTCTCGTAGGTGCGGCCGCCTTTCCGGGGCGCTTTTGTGTTGCCGCCGGGGGCAATTGTACCACTTTTTCGCCTGCAGGTCAATGAGGCTTGTATCTTGCCCTTTATTAAGGTATAATAAGCCATCGTTGCGGCAGATCACTGCCGCAAAACTAAGGAGAATCATTCGCAAATGTTAAAAATAGATAATTCGGTCAATACTGCGCCTCGTAGCGGGAACGCGCCGGAAGAAAACGAGCAGAAGCGTAAGACGTGGTTTAACGCCGACTTCTTCAAAGTGCGCTGGCTGCTGGTGCTGTACGATTTTATTCTTTTTGCGATCATGGGCGTGTGCATGACGTTCCTGTACAAACGCTGCATCAAGACGCCCAGCTCGCACAAACAGTTTTTGCTGACGCTGCTGGTCATTTACGGCGTGCTGTTCATTGTGCGCTTCCTGTTCACGATCTACCGTCAGGTGTGGCGCTACGGCGGCGTGGAGTCGTATATTCGGCTGTACATATCGGATACCATCGCCTGCGTGATCTTCTATCTGGGCGAGCGGCTGCTGATGAGGACGCACGTGTCGTTCATCTGGCTGCTGTCCGTTTTCTGCGTGAACCTGCTGCTTTCGCTGTTCACCCGCATCATGTACCGCTACCTGTATAAGAGTTACAATCTCAACACGCGCGGCGGGCGCTTCAAATATTTAGTTCTGCGTCTGATGACCCTGGACAAGATCAAGGCGGACAACGCCGAGCAGGCGATGGGTTCGCTGAAAAAGATCAATATTGCCATCATCGGCGCGGGCAATACGGGCGTTGCCCTCGCGGGCGAACTTAAAAACCTCAGCGACTCGCCGTATTACCCCGTACTGTTCGTTGACATCAGCGCGGAGAAGACCGGCCGCATAATCAGCGGCATCCCCGTCATCAGCGAAAA
>CACZOW010000087.1 GCA_902782885.1 uncultured Ruminococcus sp.
GCGCGCCTTCTTTACGGCATCCCACTGAGCCTCGTTCCACAGCGTGAGCCAGTGCGCCAGGTCATCCAGATCTTTGATCTCGCCCGCAGTGAGCGTACCGGCCCTGATCTGACCGTTATACTCCCCTCCGGGAAACGGCTCGGGAACATAAATATCGCCGATATCTTCAGCGTAATCCACAGCCGGGACCACCTCGGCTTCATATCTGATCTTCCCGTCTTTGGCAGCTCCGGGGGCAATAACGCCGCCGTGGCCTTCGATTTTGTTTTCACCGATCACGCCGTCAACATACTCTCCGGATTTGGAAGGGCGGTCAACGCCGGTATCGACACTGCCGTTCTGCACCGCGGGCTTCTTCCCCGCCGCGCAGCCGGCCGATATAAGCATACAGATCGTCAATACGATGATCAGCAACTTTTTCATGTTTTTTTACCTCCGTTTGCTCCGCGCCGCGTACGGCGCAGCCGGGACTTTTCGCCCCTGCACCTATATAGTACCCAATCCGGAAGGAAAAGTCACATACTTTTTTGGACGCTTTCCAGCGACTGGCCCCCCGCGCTCCATTGCCGCCATCTTTTTCGAAGTTCGAAAAAATTTTATTGTTTTTCAATAAATTAATATTGACAATCGATTCACAGCGTAGTATACTCAATGCGAAAATACATTTCACGGAGGCACTTATGCTGAAGATCAACAGAAAAATTTCGGTAACCATATCACTCGTACTCACCGCGCTGGCCCTGTGCGGCGTGGTCGCGATGGCGTTCTTTATCCCCTCGCTGATCGAATATATGCTGGAGATTCTGGGCAGCGGGGGCGCGAAGCTGGAGCTGTTGCCCGCGGAAAGGATCACGGTGTATATTGCCGCCTACGCGGAACTCCTCCTGGCCGCCGCCGGACTGGGGATGCTCTTCGCGCTGCTCCTGCTGGTGCGGAAAGGCCGCGTATTTACCCATACCGCCGTCGAGCTCATCCGCTACATATCGTGGTGCATCATATTTATGGGGTTCATAATAATTGCCGTCACCTTCTCCAAGGTGCTCGCGATGGCGGTCGGCGCCGCGGTGCTGTTCGTGGGATTGACCATCCGGGTCGTTAAAAACGTTATAGAAGAAGCGGTATACATCAAAGAAGAAAACGACCTGACGGTCTGAGAGGAGGCCCCCATGATCATAATCAATCTCGACGTTATGATGGCACGGCGCAAGATGTCGCTCGGGGAGCTCTCCGAAAAAGTGGGCATCACGCTGGCAAACCTGTCGATACTAAAGAACAACAAGGCGAAGGCCGTTCGTTTTTCGACGCTGGACGCCATCTGCCGGGCGCTGGACTGCGACGTCAACGACATTATCGAATACCGCAAAGACAACTGAAAGGTGGGACAAATAATGGAAGATCTGCAAAATCATGAACTGCCCTGCGCGGCACCCGCTGATGCCGCCTGCGCTGAAGCGAACGCCGCCCCCGCTGCGTCCGTCTCCGCCGAAGCGCCCATCTACCCTGCCGCGCCGGCAAAGATCCGGAGGCAGCAGCGCGTATTCACTACAAAAGACAAGCTCCTGGCCTGGCTCTCAATTTTTGTGGGCTACCTGTTCTGCCGCACGTTCTTTGTGTGGTACAAACCGCTGATGGGACTGATATTTACGCTGGCGCTGTTTACCTTCGCATTCGTGTTTTACGGGAAACAAAAACGCAAAGCGCGAAGCTGGTTCTACCCCGTCACCGCGCTGGTGTTGTCCGCGGGCCTGTTCATCACCGGCAGTCCGGCACTGCGCTTCTTCATATTTACATACGTCATGGTCGCGTTCTTTCTGTTCTGCCAGACGGGTTCCGATACCGCGCTGGAGGAACGCGCGGGGCAGCTGTACGTTTTTGAAACCTTCAAAGCGATCCTGGTCTCCCCGTTCAAGAGTTTTGACGCCGCGGTGCAGTCCATCGGGTCGAACAAAGGGGGAAAAAAGCTGGGCAAAACGCTGCTGTTCATCATCGCCGGTATCGGCATTGCCATCGTCCCCACGGTCATCGTAATGGGACTGCTCTCTTACGACCGAACTTTCACGTTTATTCTGGACAAGATCCGGGCCGGCATATTCGACCGGATCCTGAGCCGCTTATGGTCGGTGTTCTTCGGCATCCCGTTCGGCATGTATTTCTTCGGCGCACTGTATACCGGCGCGCATCCGTTGCCCGACGAATTCAACAGCGAGAAATGCGTCAGCGCGGAAAATAAAATGAAATTCATGCCGGCGCTGATCGGCACCGTGGCGCTGCTGCCGCTGCTCTTCCTGTACATCGTGTTCATTGTAGCGCACGCGGATTATTACCGGGCGGTGTTTTCGGGATCGCTGCCCGATGCCTTTACCTACGCGCAGTTTGCCCGCGACGGTTTCTTCCGGCTCTGCGTTGTCGCCGCGATCAACGCTGTCGCGCTCATTTTGCTGCGCGTTTTCACCCGCAGGACGGCAAACGGCCGTATCTCGCCGGTGGTGAAGATCTGCACGACGGTATTCTCCCTGGTCACGATAATCATTTCCGCCACGGCGATCTCGCAGATGCTGATGTACGTTTCGGCGTACGGGCTCACCCGCATGCGCCTCTACACCTTGTGGTTCATGGCGGTGGTCATACTGCTGTTCGTGCTGGCAATACTCAAACAGTTTATTGCCCGGCTGCCCTTCGCCCCCGCGGCGCTGGCAGTGTTCGTGCTCTGCTTCGGTGCGCTGGCAATACCCGACACCGACGCGTTTATAGCGGAGCACAATTACAACTGCTTTGCTTCGGGCAAGACCTCCGAGATCGACGTCAATTATCTGGAAGAGCTGGGCCCGTCGGCGATCCCGACGCTATGCCGCATCGCAAAAGATGAAAAAGCCGGAGAGATCGCGCGCGAACACGCGGCGGAGGCGGTCGAACGTTACGCAAAAATACGCGAA
>CACZOW010000088.1 GCA_902782885.1 uncultured Ruminococcus sp.
CCTGCGATGTGTCATGGCGCCTCGTCATGGCGCCTTCTCCGCGGACTGCTTTCGGGGAAAATAGAACAAAAAACGCGATTTGTCAATTTTTATCCTTTACGGGCGCCTTCTCTGACCGGTCAAAAGCCCGTAACGGCTTTAAAAAGCATCTTTAACCGTCTCTGAAGTACCGCGCAACCCGCTTAAATTGTCCGCAATACCCCAAAAACTGCGTGCGAGCCGTAAAAAACTGCTTAAAGAGCGGAGCTCCGCCATGTTTAACGCCGAGATTGATCGCCGCGGGCTGAAAAATGCGCAAGAATCAGAACAAAAATACGGAAAAGGCAATTTTTGTTAAGAAAAGTGAAAATTGACCGATTAAAATGAGCAAGAGCCCCTTGCCGGCTCCTTGCCAGCTCCGGTCTGCTCCGGCGCGCTCCGGCAACCGCGGCCAGCTCCGTTTCGCTCCGGCGCGCTCCGGCAACCGTGGCCCGCTCCGTTTCGCTCCGGCGCGCCCGGAGTTTTCCGTTGAAATCCTACAATGTATATAGTAAAATACTACTAGTACATAAGGAGGTTCGTTATGGACGGACGGAAAAAATATCGGGCGCGGAGAGCGATTGCCGCCGTGATGGCAGCGTTGATGCTGTGCGCGCTGTTTGCCGGGTGCGAAAAAAGGCAGATCGTTGCCGGCGTGCCCGGGGACGGAAAGCAGATAACCACGGCCAACGCCGTTGTCGCCGAATTCTGCCGCGACTACAAGCCTGGCACGTCGGAAGACTTGCGGGAATACAGCGACATGTATTATCCGGCGGGCGTTGACCTCGAGTGGAGCTACGCGACGGCGGACAGCCCGCTGTACGCTTTCGTGGTCGTGTCGCGGCATAAAGATCCGCGGGCGGCGCTGGCGAAGTACGAGACGGCGGCCGGGACCGGGAAAACCGGCGAGAGCAACGAGGCCGACGTTACCGGCGTTAACGGCGAAGCGGCGGCAGAAGCGCAGACCGGATTGACCCCCGCGCTGGATCCGGACGACACGCGCAGGTACGTGACTGCCGGAACGTCGGTGCATATTGACGACCTGCTGGTGAATACCGATTATTACTGGCAGGTGGAGGCCGTATACGCGGACCGGGTAGTGCGGTCCGACATTTTCCGCTTCCATACGCGCCACGATTTCCGCACCCTGAACGTCCCTCGTGTGTCCAACACCCGCGATCTGGGCGGGTACAGCGCGGCCGGCGGCAAAACCGTGCGGCAGGGCATGATCTACCGCGGGGCCAATGTTGACGGCGCCAACGCCGACACCCGCCGCGTGATGCTGGACGAGCTCGGCATCCGGACCGACCTGGATCTGCGCGCGCCGGGCGAGGGCAAAGCGGGCGGCACATCCTCCCCGCTGGGCAAGGAAGTCAACTACGTCAATATCAGCGCCCCGCTCTACCTGGGCATAAAGGACGAAGAAAAGCAGCCCGCGCTGGCGGAGGAGATCCGCCTGTTCGCCGACGAGGCCAACTACCCGGTCTACTTCCACTGTGCCATCGGCCGCGACCGCACCGGTACGCTGGCAATGCTGCTGCTGGGCCTGCTGGGCGTACCCGAAGATATGATCCGCCGCGACTACGAAATGTCGTTCCTGTCGTACTCCGGCAGCGCGGACAAGACCCCCGTCAAAACGATGCTCGACGGCAACTTCGAGCCCACGCTCGCGTACATCAAGACGCTCGCGGGCAAGACCCTCTCCGACAAGACCGTCAGTTTCCTCAAATCCATCGGGATCACGCAGGAAGAGATCGACTCCATCCGGAGCATAATGCTGAGGTGACCGCGATGAAAAAGAGCAAGTTTTTATCAGTTATTTCCTTCGGATTTTTAAACAAGGGGTCTGTCCCCGTGTTTAAAATTCTGGTGTTTTCCGCGTTCCTGGCGGCGGCAATTTTCGGGCCCGCAGCTTCGGCGGCGGTCAATTCGGCACAGCTGCCCGAATACCGGATCGCCGGCGTTGAGGATCCGACCGCCGGCTCGGCGTACCCCGGAGCTGCATTTGCCGAGATCACCGCGGCGGAAGCGGAACAGCGCGGAGCCGGCGGCGCGGAGGGCAGCGTTATTGCCCTCTCCGGCGAAGACGGCGCAGGCTGCGAATTCGACTACACCGAATATAATATTTCCGTATACGGCATCGATCATATCGTTGTCCGCGCTTACGTGCCCGACGACGTGCGTGAGATCAATATTGCCGTCGATGGCGGCGCTACCCTCGTCGGCCGCTACTCCGCCGCGGGCTTCGAGCGCGGCAAATTCACCGAGTTCACCTTCGGGCCGGAGAGCATCAATATGGCCACCGACCGCACGCTCGTTGACCTGGGCAACGAAAAAGGGCAGCTGGGCCGCTTCTCCGTCAATTTCCGCCGCGTGATCGTCAGCTACACCGGGGACGAACCCGTGTCTGACTACGCGCCGGTATACCTGGATTCCATAAAGATCGTGACCGTGGACGGGGCCGCGGGCCAGCCGGAGCTGCGGTACGAGGGCAGCGACAAACTGGATCAGACCGCCGATAAACCCCTCGCCCTTGCCGAATATTCCGCGTACGACGCCTTCGAAAAGCGCGACCTTGTCGTGACGGAGCGCTGGGAAGGCACGCCGGGCGTTGACGAAAACGGGCTGGCGGTGGAAGGCGGTCCGTACACGCTGGTGCTGGAGGCGGAAAACTCATTCGGCGAGCGCGTGGAAAAGCGCCTTACGCTGACGGTCCGGCCGCGGGACACCGTGCCGCCGCAGATATACGTCAATACGGATAAATTGTTCGCCCCCGCCGGCACCTACGCGACGATGAACGTGCGGTCGGAGGACAACGAGGACGAAGTCGAGACCCGGTACACCTGGAGCAGAGGCGCGCTGGACCGGTTCGGGCGGCTGCAGGCGGGCGAGCATCAATTGACGCTTACCTCCACCGACCTGACGGGCAACACCGCTGAACGCGTGCTGACCGTGATCGTCAGCGAGGCGGGCGTTGTCCCCGAAGGCGCCGCGGAGGGGTCTGTCCCCGTGCCGAACGCGCCGGCTGTTGCCCGCGATGAATCTAAGATACGCTTCGGATTGCCGGTGTGGGCGATCGTGCTGATCGTGCTCGCGGGCGTCCTGATCCTGGGCGGCGCGGCTTTCGCGGTGATCCGGTACGTAAAACGCAGACCGGCGCCCGCTCCGGAGGGGGAGAAGTAATGCTGATGGACGAAGCGGCGGTGCGGCGCGCGCTGGCCCGCATCACCCACGAGATCGTGGAGCGCAACTGCGGCGCGGACGACCTCGTGCTGCTGGGCATCCGGCGGCGGGGCGTGCCGCTGGCGCGGATGCTGTCCGACAATATTGCCCGCTTCGAAGGGGTGGAAGTGCCCGTGGCGGAGCTGGACGTGACGCTGCACCGGGACGATATCGACCCCGCGCGCAAAGCGGCAATGCACCCCGCGCCCCTGTCGCTCCCGTTCGACATTTCGGGCAAGACCGTGATAATGGTGGACGACGTGCTGTTCACCGGCCGCACGGCCCGGGCGGCAATGGACGCCATTTTTTCCCTCGGCCGGCCGCGCTCGCTGCAGTTCGCGGTGCTGATCGACCGGGGCCACCGGGAACTCCCGATCCGCGCGGATTACGTGGGCAAAAACGTTCCCACTTCGCGCGCCGAGTCGGTCGCGGTGAAGATCGCGGAGATCGACGGCGAGACCGGAGTGTTCCTGAACAAACCAAGGGAGTAGATCACTATGCTTTTTTCTTCACAACAGATCGACACCACCGCCGGCCTGAAGGCCGAGTTCAAAAATAAGCCTGACGGCCAGTTCCGTCCGGACATTTTCCGCGTAAGCGGGTACGAAAAAGGGGCGACGGATCCGGCGTTGTCGACCACCGTCCGGCGCGCGCTGGCAATACGCTCCCTGTTCACCGAGCCCGGCGCGTATATCTATAAAAACGACCTGATAGCGGGCAGCATACGGCCGATGTTCGTTGTCCCCGACGACGCGCAGAACGCCGCCGCAGCCAAATATGCCGCCGAATTTCCGGAGCGCTGGTTCGCCAACAACAGCGACCACTACGCCCCCGATTACCGCACCGCCGTGGAGACGGGCATACCGGGCCTGCTGCAAAAGATCGCAGATTCGAAGCAAAAGCATCAAAATGAGCCGCAAAAAATCGATTTTCTCGACAGTATGGCGATCACGCTCGAGGCGCTCCTCGAGAAGTTCCGGCAGTACGCGGCGAAGGCGGACGAACTGCTGCGCGGGCTTTCGGACGGCGATCCGGCGGCGGAAGGCTACGATAAAGCGCGGCTGGAGTTTATAAAGGGAAATTGCGAGGCGTTGACGCGCGGGGCGCCGCAGACGTTCGCCCAGGGCCTCCAGCTGGTCTGGATGCTGCATCACTGCTTCGTGTGCGAGGGGCGCTACGCCATGGCGCTGGGCCGGATCGATCAGTACCTGTACCCGCTGTTCCGCGCGGATCTGAACAGGGGACAGACCTCTTGCACGGAGGCGGAGGCGCTGCTGGCCAACGCGTTCGCCAAGATCTGCGAGGCGCGGTTCCGGGGCGGCGACGACGTGGTCAATATCTGCATCGGCGGCGTTGACACCGACGGCGCGCTTGCGGTCAACGAACTCAGTTACTGCACTCTCCGCGCGGTCCGCGACGTCAATATGCCGGGTCCGAACCTGTCCGCGCGTATTGCCCCCGGCACCCCCGACGCCTTCCTGGACGAATGCCTGAAGGTCATCGGCACCGGTCTGGGCTATCCCGCGCTGATGAACGACACGGTCAACATGGCCGCTCTCCGCCGCTACGGCTACGCCGAGGAGGACGTGCGCGATTACTGCATGGTGGGCTGCATCGAGAACTTCCTGCAGGGCCGGCAGCCGCCCTGGTCCGATGGCCGCTTCGACCCGATCAACTACCTCGAACAGCTGTTTTTTGAACAGGGGGACAGACCCTGCGCACGCCTCGACGAGATTGTCGACATGGCGGAATTTATGAAAATATACGAAAAACAGCTGGTAAAAGCGGTGGAAGACTACGTAAATGCCACGCGTGCCGCGGCGTTCGTACCGGATCCCGAGAATCAGACCATGCCGTTCATGTCGTGCTTCTGCCGGGACTGCATCGACCGCGGACTGGACATCAACATGGGCGGCGCAAAATACCCGTCCGTGCACGGGGCCGCGCTGATGGGCGTGGGCACCGTGAGCGACTCGTTGGCCGCCATCGAAAAGCTGGTGTTCGAGGAGAAGGCGGTGACGTTGTCCGAATTCGCCTCGGCGCTGAAGGACAATTACGAGCACTACCCCGAACTGCGCGCGAAGGCGCTGGCCGCGCCGAAATACGGCAACAACGACCCGTTCGTTGACAAATACGCGGTCTGGTACACGCAGTACATCTCCGACCTGTTCCGCAACTACCGCACCAACGACGGCGGCGGCTACTACACCGCCATGGCGGCCAACGTCTCCAACATATACGCGGGCGCAGGTCTCGGCGCCACCCCCGACGGACGTCTGGCCGGCCGGCCGCTCTCCGACGCCGCGTCACCCACCTACGGCTGCGACACGCGCGGCGTGACGTCAACGCTGCTCAGCGTCTCCAAACCCGACTACTCCAACTGCGCCTGCGGCACCGTAGTCAACCAGAAATTCACCCCCTCCGCCTTCGCCGACGGCAAGCGCGAAAAGCTGCTCAAACTGATCCGCGTGTACTTCGAGCGCGGCGGCCAGGAGCTCCAGATCAACTCCACGTCCCGCGAAGTGCTGAAAGACGCCATGGAACACCCGGAGAACTATCCGACGCTGGTGGTGCGGGTATCGGGCTTTTCGGCGTTGTACATCACGCTGGCGCGCGAGGTGCAGGAGGACATCCTGAGCCGCACGCAGCACGAGGAGCTGTAA
>CACZOW010000089.1 GCA_902782885.1 uncultured Ruminococcus sp.
CGGCCTGTTCGAGTCCAACACTGCAGGCACATCCGGCGGTGCGATCTACGGCAACAGTAATTCCGTCATCAATCTGTCCGGTACGATACTCAGACAGAATACCAGCGGCAATACGGGCGGCGCTGTATACCTCAACAGCAAAGCTAAACTTTACACTTCTGACAACACCTTCTTTGACGCCAACACCAGCGTCGGCATCGGCGGCGCCCTGTATTCCAACAGCGGCATTTCGGTGCTTACGGGAACAGTATTTGCGAATAACGCAACAACCGGCAGTGAGGCGTGGTACGGCGGCGCGATCTATACGAACGGCACCTCGCAGCTTACTGTGGACGGATGTTCGTTCAACGGCAACAACGCTCACATCGGTACCGGCGGCGCCATATGCGCCAGAGGAACCGGAACGCTGACGGTAACGGATTCCACGTTCACCGGCAATACCGCCAAATCCACCGGCGGTGCGATCCATGTGTTCGGAATTACGGCAACGATCGAAAATACCGACTTTACCGGCAACAGCAGCAACTCTAACGGCGGTGCCGTTATGGTGGGCAAAGACGCAAACGACGGCACGTTCCTTACCGTTACCGGCGGTACCTTCAGCGGCAACAGCGCGGCCGGCGGCGCGGCGTTCTGCGTCAAGAGCGGATCGCGGCTCGATATTGTCGGTTCCACTCTGACCGGGAACCAGGCAAGCTCGAACGGAGGCGGCGCTATTTACGCGGAAACCGGCGCGGTGGTGAATATCACCGATGCCGTCATTTCCGAAAACAGCACGACAGGATCCGGCGGCGCGATATACTTCAAGGAAAACGCGGAAGGCAACATTACGGGCACCGTGTTCTCCGGCAATACCGCAAGCTACGGGGGCGCAATGATAGTGTACGGCGGAAACGTAACGTTGACCGGCTGCACGCTCCAGTCAAATACCGCGTCTGCGGGCAGTGGTTTCGGCGGCGCGATCTATCTGCGCAAGGGTGGCAGTGACGAAGTCGGAACGGTTGTTTCCGTTGAAAGCACGTTCGGCTCCAACTCGGCCGGTCTAGGCGGCGCGATATACGTTAACAGCGGTACGGTACTGACCACGACAGATTCGTCCTTTGACCAGAATGTTTCCAATGGCGGAGACGGCGGCGGCGCGGTATTTGCCACATCCAACGCTACCGTCGATATGACAGGCGGAACGGTCTCCGGCAATATCAGTGACAAACAGGGCGGCGCGATCTACCTTAACGGATCTGCGCACGGAGAGTTCACGGGTGTTTCCTTTACCGAAAACGCAGGAAGCGCCGTTTCCGAAAATTCCTGGTACGGCGGTGCTGTGTACATGAACAGCACTTCGACGGCAACGGTCGACAGCTGCGTATTCACGGGCAACTTCAATCCTACCAGCGGCGGTGCGATCTGCGTTCGCGGCACCGGTTCGCTTACTGTAACAGGCAGCGAATTCAACGGCAACTACTCAAAGCTCGGCGGTGCGATCTACGCCTTTGAGACAGTCACGGTGACCATAACCGACACGACGTTCACAGGCAACTATTCTACGAGTTCGACCGGCGGCGCCATACAGGCAGGAAAGACGAGCGATACGAACAATACAACGCTTGTCCTGAACGGCTGTACCTTCACGTCGAATACCGCGAAGACCAACGGCGGCGCGGTGTATCTGTACGGGACGGGAACGTTGACCGCGACCGGAACAGATTTCGTTTCCAACACCGCGAGCGGCATCGGCGGCGCATTATATTCTTACCTTGACGGTTCTGATACGAATGTGTCGCTTACCGAATGTCTGTTTGAAAGCAACTCGGCGACCGGCAACGGCGGCGCGATCTATCATTCCGCCGGGTCAAGGATGGTCTGGACAGATGTTACCGTGCGCAACAACAGTACTTCTGCAAGAGGCGACGCGGTATATGTTACCAACGGCTCCGGAAAATCGACGTATTTCACAATTAACAGCGCGACGTTCGATCAGCCGAGCCGGCCTGCGATCGACATCGGCAACAACAGTGCATACCTGACAGTACACCAGAACTATGTAACAGATGTCAATCACACACCCGTTGATTTCACGCTGCTGATAACCGGCACGCTGACGCATGTTACTTATGTGGAGGACTAAAATGGAGCGGAAACACGTTATAAAACGTATCTGCGTATTTGCATTCGTGCTGATTCTGATGGGCGGCGGTATATTTCTGCTGTCGTCCCTGAAGAGCGGCGCGGCAAACGTTACTACGTATTCTTACAACAGCGACAATCCGTTTTTCAACTATTACATGGACAACGTATACCAGCTGGACAACGACACATCCATCGATATGTGGTTTGACCAGCTGCCGGTCTCGGAGAATACGTCAAATTTCTCCAGTCTGGGCACAACGTCGTTTGCCAATATCAACGGAAAAACGGTTACGGTCGACGCCTTTAACCGCGATCAAGGCGATTCGATTGACGACCCGAACTTTGCGCAGGGCATACTGATCTATCAGTGCATACAGTACAAAGTACAGCATCCGGACGAAGAGGTTTATCTGTACTTTTCATCTTACCGGACTTCCGTGACCGCTTCTGTATGCATTGACAGAAACAGCCGTTATTTCGGCTACATGCGCTCTTTACACGATTGTGAGTATGATAACCACGGGTTTGTGCGTATTTCCTTTATGCTGGTTGAAGCGGCCAGAATGGGTATCCATGTCACGCTTGTGACGCAGCTGGACTCGTACGGCGTGAATCAATACTCGGAAACCGCGGCGAAGCATTACGCATACAAAGCCAATCTCAGCCACGTCACATATTTCAGCAATGCGCTGAGGAAAAACTGTTATACATCTTATGCCGCAGGCAAAAAGGTTTCGGATTATATGACCTTTACGCACGTGGGCTGGGATGTTGACGCCCGCGGAGGCGATATGCATCATATCAAGACGTGCATTGCCTCCAACTACATCGACAAAGACGGTGTGGAACACGGACCTACTGTTTTCCTGACTTCCTCCAACCTGGATGAAAATGATTATCTTGGCCGGAACGGCAACACCGGCTCTCAGTCCGGTGCAGTGATTTCCGATCACGCGGAGCTGTTCAACGTGATCAAAAATTACCTGGATCTGATCACGCAGTATAAAGGTGTTGACGATATGCCGCGCTTCCGTGACCTGGTGCGTATGCGCCAGACGGAGCAGATGGATCTGATCCGCGAGGGGCTTGGTGACACGATCCCGGAGAACGAACGGCTGGTATATCTCGGCAGCGAAACGGATGATGTTTTCGAAATGTGCTTCACTCCGCTGCCCGGAGGCGTTATGGTATGGGATACGGTGCACAATCCGTACGCCAAATATCTGTCTGAAATGGCCGCGTCCACCGGACCGATCGTTTTTACCTGGAACATGCCGTACAACTCGTGCAGCAATTTCTTTGAGTACACGTTCGAAGATATAATCTGCGAGGCGTTCCACAGAAACAGAAACCCGCAGAACCGCATTTATATGCATTTTGAGTCTTTTGAAGCAAGCAGATATAACGACCTTACCGTAGGCAAAGATATCGGGTTCAAATCTGTCAACAAAAACCTGAGCATGTATCTTCATTCTAAGGATATCATCATGTCATACGAGAAGGACGGAGCAAGAAAGTATATTTCGATCGTCAGTTCCGCGAACTTCGGCGTTGCCGCATTCTGGCAGCGCACGAACAGTGTTCTGGTAATTAAAGAAACAGAAGAACAGCACGAGTTTTACACTACGCTTGGCCGCGCCACCACATTCGGCGCTATTGAATAAGGGGGGTGAATAGCATGGTAACAGAAGAGAAGAAAGAGCGCGTCAAATTTGAAGACGCAGAACTGGTGATCATTGAGTTTGAAAAGAGCGATGTGATCACGGAGAGCGACGATAACGCCGGCACCTGGCTTTGATATTCCGGGCCTGCAAAAACAATTTGCAGGCCTTTTTTCTTATTTTGAGGATCGAGTAATAATATGAACAGAATCAGGAAGTTTTTTGGTTTATTGACGCAAAGAGGATGGTCAGTGCCCCTGGCTGTGGCCGCACTGACGGTATTTGTAATTCTGATAAACTGCGTTCAGACTCCGGCACGGGAGGCTCCGCCCGTTCTCGAGATCCAGCATTATAATTTGTCATATTCCAGCGAGCTCTATATGATGTACGCAGTGGCGTACGACAATATTGACCCTGATACGGACAGCGTGAAAATGCTCTTCTGGGACGAGCCGCGATCCGACGGATACGAACTGGGGACGCAGGCGAGGATCGCCGATGTCAAAAGTAAAACGAAGATCAACGGCAGAAATTATCTGGTATTTTATTCCAAAGGGCTTGCGCCGAAGCAGCTGACGGATACCGTTTACTGCAGGGCCTGCGTTTCGGTGGACGGTGAAACATACTACAGCGAACCGGTCAAATACAGCCCCATAAAATACATTACCGATATGACGGAAGCGGAGAATGCTGCCGCCGGGGACAAGGATCTTGTAGCGGCGTTGCGCAATTACGGAGCCGCCGCACAGGTGCGGTTTGATTATCATACCGAGCGGATCGCCACGGAAACGTTTTACGATCTGACGCTGATCGATGCGCACCTGGCAGATCTCTTTGCTTACGGCATTTATAAAGAGGGCACGGAACTGACGGTCGCGGCGGATGTTCGGGAAGGAAGACGGTTCGTCAAGTGGGTCGACGGCGAAGGCCAGACACTGGGCAACACGCCGGAACTGAACGTTGTTCTGGACAGGGACCGGACGATCCGGGCGGTATTTGATGAAATCGCGGATTTCAGCACGGCGGAAGGACTTTCCTTCGGCGCGGCGGACCGTTATCAGATCCCGTACTTTTTCATCGCGAATCCCATGACGGTAGAGGCGTCGATCAAATTACCTGCCTCTGTTACCGGACGCGGCGGCGTGCTTTTGGGCAATTACAGTTACGGTTCCAACACGCTCAATATTGAAGCATATAACAACGGCAAACTCAGGATATACTGCGCCAAAGGAAGCAGCGTGGCAGATCTGGTGTTTGACACCGATATTCGCAGCGAAGACATACGTCATTTGACCGTTACGCTGCCGGAGCAGGGCGGAACGTGCAGACTGTATATTGACGGAGCGTTGGTCGAAGAGAAGGAAATGCCCGCGAATATCCCGGCAATTAACGATACACTGCTTGTCGGCGGCGATTACCGTAAAGATAATGCGCAGTATTTCAAGGGAACGGTCTATTCGCTTGCCGTATTTGACGGCATCAGGAGCGACGCTCAGATCGCCGAGGACGCTTTATTCGGTGCAAATGCGGAAAGCGAAGATCTGCTGGTGTCGTACGTTTTTGACGGGGAAGACGCGCTGCGGGACCGCGGCAGGAATCATAAAGATATTCTGACAGAAGATCGCACGGGTCTCTCTCTTGAAAATGTGTCTGAACGGTATTCCCTTACAAAAACTTTTGACTCGGTACCGAGAACGTACGAAGCACTGATTGAGACTTCCGCGGACGTTTCAAACAGGAAAGGCTGCACGATCGTAGGCAACTATACCAGTTCCTACACTGCGGGCATTACTTTCCGCGTTTATTTGAACGGATCCCCGTCCCTGTGTCTGCGCTACGACCGGGATCATCAGGATCAGTACACTTTCCCGGCGTCGGTTTTAAAGACGGGCAGAGTACATATTGCGATCACTATTGATGATACATATGTTTACGGCTATCTGAACGGCAAACAGGTGCTGAAGAAGGCGCACTGCGGATATCTGCCGGAGCTTTCGGAATATCCGTTTTCTCTCGGCGGCGACAACCGCACGGATAATACGTGGTGGTTCCGAAGCGGGACGATCTATTCCGTAAACCTGTTCTCTGAATACCGTACCGCCGAGCAGATAGAGGCTGATATTCACGGTATCGACACGAATGACCCGACGCTGATGCTGTCGTACAATTTTGAGGAGTCTTTTGAGGACCGCTCTGCCGAACAGAATAATTTGGTTCCGTATTTTTACGAAAGCGAGTTTATTCCGTCTGACGAGTACGATTACACATTTGCCTGCGTTGGCGATACGCAGTCGCTGGTGAAAAAATATCCGGACCGGGTACATAACATCTACGATTTCATTATTGACAATTTGGATCAGCTGAAGATCCGCCGCGTTATCGGGCTCGGAGATATGACCGAGGACAACACGGCCGATCAGTGGGAGATCGTGAGCGAACAGGTATTCCGGCTGGACGACGTTGTCCCGTACACGGTCATCCGGGGCAATCACGATCACTATGCCCGGACTCCGGAAGCGGAAGCCACGAAGGAACTGATGTTCGGATATTATTTTGACAACGAAATGTACCGCAAGCAATTTGACGATTCTTTTGACGGCGGTCCGACAAACACGTTTACGCGCTTCACGGTCAACGGTATTCCGTATTTGCTTCTGTGCCTCGATTACGGCCCGGATGACGGTGTGCTCTCATGGGCATCGGACGTTGTCGAACAGTATCCGAACGACAATGTTATTGTCGCTACCCACGCGTTCCTTTTCCACGACGGTACGACGCTGGACGCGACAGACATCTGTCCGCCCAGAAATGACGTCGGCTTCAACAATTGCGATGAAATGTGGGACAAGTTTGTTTCCCGCCACGCCAATATCGTGCTGGTGCTGTGCGGTCACGACCCCAGCAACGAGATCGTGTACGCACAGATGACAGGGGAGCACGGCAATGT
This sequence comes from uncultured Ruminococcus sp., assembly GCA_902782885.1. Lineage (GTDB taxonomy): Bacteria > Bacillota > Clostridia > UBA1212 > UBA1255 > UBA1255. The sequence goes on from CACZOW010000089.1 coordinate 6,736, forward strand.
CGTCACCTGCTGCCTCATCAACCCGCAGCATACGGATTTCTATGACCGTGCCGCCGGGCTGGTGGCGCTGCTTCACTTTAAGAACGGAGGCAGTACGATCGCGGTAGAGTATTATTCAACGGTGGAAGGCAAATTTTACAAAACGGACAATGTGTTTGAAATAAACAATGTGGCTGTTATAGAGTGACCGCCGGCGTCTGCGGCGTTATTGTTCCGCACGCCTTGCCCGCGTCAGAAAGGTTATAATTTTAAGCGTTTTTAAGATGATAAGCGTCGTTGTTGCTGTGTATCAAGTTGAAAAATATCTGCGCCAGTGTGTTGAAAGCATACTGGCGCAGACATACAGCGATATAGACGTGGTCCTTGTTGACGACGGTTCTCAGGACAGCTGTCCGGAGCTGTGCGATGAATTTGCGGCGCGGGACCGCCGCGTGAGAACGTATCATATTGACAACGCGGGAATCGCGGCCGCCCGCAATTTTGGTTTGGAACGTGCGCGGGAAATACAGCCTGAATACGTTATTTTTGCCGACGGAGATGACTGGCTGGAGCCGGAAATGCTGGGGATGCTGCATGACGCGGCGGAGGAGGAAGGTGCCGATATATCCGTGTGCGGGTGGTATACAGATTATGTGGACATGTCTGCGCCGGTGCATCTCAAAGCGCGTATTTACGACAACGCTGACGCTATGAAAGCACTGCTGTGCCAGGCATTCCGTTTTACTGTTTGGAACAAACTTTGGCGGCTCGAACTGCTGGACGGTATTGAATTCCCGGCAGGATCGAATTATGAAGATGTCAGGACCACATACCGCGTTTTTAGTAAAGCGAAAAAGGTGGTCGCGGTTTCTTACGCGGGCTATCATTATCGGCAGCGCGGCAGCAGCATAGTACGTACACAGTCGTACGGGAGACTTCTGGACAGATGGCGTGCTGCAGAGCAGATTTTCGCGTTTTGTGAAAAAAGCGCTTACTGCGAGGACAAAAGAATATTGTACAGCAGGCTGAGTTACTGTGCTGTTTGTGCTTCGCAGATCTGGGCATCGATCGGGAAATGCACCGTTAAGGAACGAAAACTGGTAAAAACAGAATTAAAACAGATCTCGGCGTTCGTAAGAAAGCATTTTCCGGTTTCCGGACTGAAAGACTGGTCGTTTTACCGTAAATGTATTATGATCCTTGTACGCCGTGCTTTTTTGATCAATTACGGCATCACGAGTTTTTTGAACTGGATCAACACAAAACGAAAGGCGGAGCACGCGTTATTTGAGTAGACCGGCAGACCTCGTATTTTTTGTTATCAGTACAAACACGGCCCTGCGGCATTACTGCTGCGGGGCTGTGCCGCGTTTATGAGTAAATAGCGGTCTGCTTGGTATCCTTTTCACTCCAGCTCGAACGCGCCCGTGTACAGCTGGTAGTAGGTGCCCTTCTGGGCGATCAGCTGGTCGTGGCTGCCGCGCTCGATGATGCGGCCGTGGTCGAGGACCATGATCACGTCGGAGTTCATGACCGTTGACAGACGGTGGGCAATGACGAAGACCGTGCGGCCTTCCATCAGTTTGTCCATGCCGCGCTGGACGATGCTTTCGGTGCGGGTGTCGATCGACGAAGTGGCCTCGTCGAGGATCATGACCGGCGGGTCGGCAACGGCGGCGCGCGCGATGGCCAGGAGCTGGCGTTGACCCTGGGAGAGGTTGGAGCCGCTGCCGGAGAGCTGGGTGTTGTAGCCGTCGGGCAGGCGGGTGATGAAGCTGTCCGCGCCGGATAGTTTGGCGGCGGCAATGCACTCTTCATCGGTGGCGTCGAGGCGGCCGTAGCGGATGTTGTCCATGACGGTGCCGGTGAACAGGCAGGTCTCCTGCAGCACCAGGCCCAGGGAGCGGCGCAGATCGGACTTTTTGATCTTGTTGATGTTGATGC
>CACZOW010000090.1 GCA_902782885.1 uncultured Ruminococcus sp.
GAACGCGCTGTATTCGGCGGCTTTATTGCTGTTGGTGCTGTATACTTCCTCCGGCATCAGCAGCGTGAAGCTCAGTTCCGTGCCGTGGTCGACCGTGACCGGCGTCTGGCGGGAGAGGCCTGCGGCAAAGCCGTTGACATCATTCCGGCCGAATATGGCGAGGCCGTCTTCGTTGACGGCGTAATCCAGCGTGGAGCCTTCGGGCGCGAGGCTGTTGTAATCGAAACGGGTGAATTCCAGTTTGCCGGTGATGTCGTCGCCGTACACCCCTTCAAATTTGTCGGTCGCCGCGCCGCCGATGTCCGCGGAACGGTCTTCCTGCGTGCCGTGCCTGCTGCCGAAGCTGACAACGCCCCCCGCGTCTTTTATTCTCGATATCGCGTAGTCGCCGCCGTACGACGACTCGCCGTTTTCCTGGAAATGCGCCCGGAGCCGCAGATACGCGCCGCCGTTTTCGGAGAATTTCCGGAGGAGTTCGGCGTTGGCGCCGGAAAAGCTGTACTCGGTGCCGTTGACGGAGAGCCTGAACACACCGTTTTGGGAGTAAAGCTTCAGCGTCGCCGAGTAATCAGTATTGAAATGTGCGTAATTGTTCCAGCCGCCGTCCGGCCCGGAGCCGACGATGACCGTGTGCTTGATGTCGTCGTTGTCCGCGCCCAGCGCAAACTGTATCAGCTGGATCAGCACGCCGTCCCCGGGCGCCGCGCCGGCCGATGGCAATATATACAGGTCAAAGCGCGAATGCGTGCCGTTGTCCCGCGTGGTGTCGCTCACGACCGTGTAATCCAGCTCAAAATCGTTGGGATCGATGGGCTTTTTATAAATATAGTCGAAAATATTGCCCTTGTTCGCGGTCTTGGCGGTGAGCCAGACGCTTTCTTCCTGCAGCGTGATCTTGCTGCTCTCGTTCATGGCCACGAAGCCGTAGTTGGTGTCAAAACTGTCCTGCGCGGCCTCGGCGTACGCGGGCAGAAGGTTCGGTCCGGTCGGCAGCGCGGCGGCAATTCCCGCGATCAGCAGGAGCGCCGTCAATACGGCAAGCATTTTTTTCATGGGGAAGCGCCTCCTTTTATACTGCTATATTATCATATCCGGCCCGCAAAAGCGAGCCTGAATTTGCTTTTTTCGTAATTTTTGACAAAACAGATGCAGATCCGGCTGATTATCGCCAGGCGCCGATCATCCGGGACATTGCCTGACCGGGCGCCTTCTCCGGCGCCTTCTCGACATACCGCATTACGGAAAATTGGATAAAATTCGCGATTTGTCAATTTTTATCCTCGTCGGGCGCCTTCTCTGACCGCTCAGATGCATGAATCAACGTCCGCGAGGCCCTTGAGAGCTCTCTGCAGATCCCCGAAGCGCCTCTGAAGTGCGGCAGAGGTGCTCCGAGGCCGGGGAAAGTGGTTCAAAGAGCGGAAAGCGAATATAATTGACGCTGTTCATGCACGCTGCGGGCTGAAAATTGAGCATGAAATGGCACAAAAAAACAGATAATGCGTTTTTTGTTAAGAAAATCGAAAAACGCCGAAAAAAATGAGCGAGAATGCGGACGAACGAGCGAGAGTGCGGACGAATGAGCGAGAGTGCGGACGAACGAGCGAAAATGCGGACGAATGAGCGAAAATGCGGACGAATGAGCGAGACTGCGGATAAACGGGCGATTTCGGACAGTGCGGCAGGCAGTGCGCCGGGCAGGGCACGCCGAATGCCGGCTTCTCTTGACGCCAAATTGCTCTCTGTTTTATAATTCAACCGTGCTCCCGGGCGCAAATAAACAAACGAAAGAAGGGCAGAGCGGCATGTTCGAAAAGCTCGTTGACGCCATAAAAAAATATGATCGGATAATTATTCACCGCCATTCCCATCCGGACGGCGACGCGCTGGGCAGCCAACTGGGGCTCCGGCAGCTTATAAAAGATAATTATCCGGGGAAAACGGTGTATGTTGTCGGCGATGCCGCGGGGCGGTACGCGTTCATGGCGGGGTCGGCGATGGACGAGCTCCCGGACAGCGCGTACGACGGCGCGCTGGCGATCGTGCTGGACAGCGCCACGGAGGAGCTGGTGTCGGACAAGCGGTTCAAACTGGCGGCGTTGACCGCGCGCGTCGATCATCACCTGTATTGCGAGACGTTCACGGAGCTGGAGGATATTGACACCTCGTACGAAAGCGCGTCCGGCATGGTCGCGCAGCTGGCGCGGGAGCAGGGCTGGACGGTCAGCCGCATTGCCGCCGAAGCGATCTTCACGGGCATGGTGACGGATTCCGGGCGGTTCCGCTACGATTCCACCACCGCGCGCACGTTCGAACTGGCGGCAATGCTCGCCGCGGCAGGTATTGACACCGAAGAGATATACCGAAATCTGTACGCCCGCGACCTGGAGTCCGTTAAGCGTCAATCCGAATTCATCCGCAAGATTCGCATTTTTGACGACAGCTGCGTGGCGTACATATACAACACCGCGGAGGAGGTCCGCGCGACCGGCCTGGAACCCGAGGCGATCTCCCGGGGCATGGTCAACATAATGTCGGACATTAAAGGCATCGACATCTGGGTCAATTTCACGGAAAAGGACGATTTTGTTCTCTGCGAACTGCGCTCCAGCCGCTACAACATTAATCCGGTGGCGGTGAAATACGGCGGCGGCGGTCACAAGAAGGCCTCCGGCGCGGATGTGAAAGATTTTGCGATGGCAATGGAAATGCTGGCGGATCTGAAAGCGCTCGCGGCAGCGGGAGATTAACGGAGGGGTAATATGGAACGGACGGCCGAAGCTCACACCGGGGCGCGGGCAATGCAGGAGATATTTGATCGTATTGCCGCCGCCGACACGATAATAATCACGCGCCACAGCCGCCCGGACGGCGACGCGGTGGGGTCAACGCTGGGATTGTCCGCGATCCTTCGCGCCTCGTTTCCGGAAAAACGCGTGTTCCTGGACAACGACGACCGCGCCGAATACCTCGCGTTTTTAGGGGATGAAGGCCCGCGGCCCGCGCCGGAGGACTACGCGGCGGCAACGCTGATCGTTCTCGACACCGGCACTCCTGACCGAATCGCCAATGCCCGGGTGTTCGACGCAAAGTGCGTCATCAAGATCGATCACCACATCTGCCGCGAGCATTACGGCGACCTCGCCTGGGTGGAGGAAGAGCGGTCGTCCGTGTGCGAAATGATCGCGGAGTTTTACCGCGCGTTCGCGGACAGGTTGACGCTCACGAGATACGCGGCGGAGTGCCTGTACACGGGCATGGTGACGGACTCGGGCCGGTTCCGGTTCCGCGGCACCACCGGCGATACGATGCGGCTGGCGGCAATGCTGCTGGACGCCGGCGTTGACTTCGAACGCCTGTTTTCGCAGCTGGGCGGGGAAGATCTGGAGACCGTGCGCTTCGAAGGGTATCTGGCGTCAAAGATCCGCACCACCGAAAGCGGCGCGGCGTACCTGCGCATCAGCAAAAGACTGCGTCTGAAACACGGCATCTCGCTGGAAGACGCCTGCAACACGGTGTCGCTGATGGAACACATCAAGGGCAGCCTGATCTGGATCGCGTTCATCGAGAACGACGACGGCAGCGTGCGCGTGCGGCTGCGTTCGCGGTTCGTGGAAGTGCAGCAATTGGCCGCGCGGTTCGGCGGCGGCGGACACGCCTGCGCCAGCGGGGCCACGGTCAATTCCCGCGCGGAAGAAGCGCAGCTGCTGGCTGAAGCGGACAAACTGCTTATGGACTACAAAGAAAAGGCTTTTGCTAAATCAGGCTTTTGTCCTGAGTAAATTAATAGATTAAGCACCGGTATTTTGACTTTAGATTTTCCGGAGCATTAACTTTAGATTTTCCCAACTATTGACTTTAGATTTTCCGTATGCTATACTTTAGAATATCCTAAAGGAGTTGGGAGAATGATCAGAAGAACAGCATATGATGCAGCAATTAGATTAGCAGGGCAATTTCCGGTCGTAGCTATTACGGGGCCAAGGCAAAGCGGGAAAACTACATTGGCAAAAGCAGTGTTTCCGCAGAAACAGTATATTTCTTTAGATGATAAGAACCTGCGTGAACTGGCCGGTTCCAACCCGGGAGATTTTCTGAATGCTTTTCCGAACGGTGTCATAATTGATGAAGCACAAAAAGTGCCGGAACTGTTTGACGCAATAAAATTGGCTGTAGACAGCAACAAATATGAGCCGGGCAAATATATTCTTACCGGATCCAGTCAATTTCGTCTCAAAGCCAATATTTCAGACAGCCTTGCGGGGCGGATCGGGATGATCAAGTTGTTGCCCTTTTCGATCGAAGAACTGGACAGAGCCGGGCAATTGTCTCCGGATGTATACGATTTCGTTTTCAATGGATCATATCCGCCGCTCTATGATAAAGAGAAACACTTTATCAGGGATGACTGGTTTGAAAACTATATTGATACATATTTGGACCTGGATGTAAAAGATCAGATAAACCCCTCGAACGTAAGCGCCTTTCGAAAACTCATACAGCTCTGCGCTGCAAGAAGCGGTCAATTGATCAATTATGAAGATCTTTCCAGAAGCATCGGTGTATCTGCCGTAACGATAAAATCGTGGCTCTCGATACTTGAAGCCTCGTTTATAATACACTTTTTGGAGCCGGATTCAAACAATCTTGGCAAAAGCGTCGTTAAAACGCCGAAATTGTATTTTGTTGATTCCGGTCTTATGTGTTATCTGCTTCGGCTCGATTCTAAAGAAGAATTGCTGTTGGACGAACATAAAGGCGCAGCCGTGGAAACGATGGCTGTTTCGGAACTGTTAAAGAAGCGGTTTAACGAAGGAAAAAAGTCAAATTTGACATTTTACAGAGACAAAAACGGTTTTGAGGTCGACGCGATCGCGGATTGGAAACACACATTTGCAATTGAGGTAAAAAGCAACAGCAGCACGGAGAAAAAACTATCTTCAAACGTAAAAAAATACATGGAACTTCGCCCTGAGCGAACTATAGGACGGGTTTTTTATACAGGGGATCTTACGTGTACTGTAAACGGGATCCAGTATGTTTCTTGGAAAGATTGGGGGAAATAAATGAAAATATTAGTTACTAACGACGACGGGATCAACAGCACCGGGCTCCGGTTTCTGGCGGACTGGTGCCGCAAACTGGGCGAGGTGACCGTGATCGCGCCGAAATATGAGCAGAGCGGCAGATCGCAGGGCATCGTGATCGACCGGCCGTTCGAAGTTGTCCGCTCGGACGCGCTCAGCGACCTGGGAGTCCTGGCGTACAGCATTGACGCCGCGCCCGCGGACTGCATACGGTACACGGTCGACCGGATCGGCGACGACTTCGATCTCGTGTTTTCGGGCATCAACAACGGCATTAACCTCGGCCACGACATCGCGTACTCGGGTACCGTCGGCGCCGCGTTCGAGGCGAATTACGCGGGTCTGCGCGCCGTGTCGGTATCCACGGTCTTCCACAACATTCCCCGCGCCGCGGAATGGCTGGACGCGGTCTGGGCGTTCATCAACGACCGCGGGGGTTTTGAATTCGCGTCGCTGTTCAACGTCAATATCCCGCAGGAGCCACGCGGCATCCGCTTCACGGAGCAGGGGACAACGTTCTACCGCGACCATTTCACGTCCCAGGGCGACAATATGTACCGCTCCGAATACTACATCACCCGCGACGTTGACGGCGCGGTCAATTTAGATATCGATATCGACGCGGTCCTCTCCGGCTGGTGCTCCGTGACGCCGCTCACCACGCGCCGCACCGATTACGCCGCGCTTTCACAGCTGCGTTAAACAAGGGGACAGACCCGCGTTTCAAAAATTTTGCTTTAAAACAGCATATAAAAACCGCCGGGCAGTTGACGTCCGGCGGTCGATTTTATTCATTCAGCTGCGCGCGTGCGGCCGGAAAGACCTCACGCCTTTTTTCTGCGCAGCACCAGCGCGGCGCTCAGGGCCAGCACGAGCAGCGCGGCAAAGGAGGTCACCGCGAGGTCGCCGGTCCCGGGCTGAGGCTGCTGAGCCTTGACCACTTTGTCCAGCGAGCAGCCCGAGTCGAATTCGCAAATATCGGGCTGGCCGTCTTTGTGATACTTCTTCAGCAGGCCGGAAACGGTGATGGTGTCGCCGACCGCAATGCTGTCCGCGCCGTCGCCCGCGAGGCGGTAGCACATAATGGGCTTGTCGGTCATGTTGCCCACCACGATGGTGACGGTGACGTTATTGTACTTCGGATTGAACTCCGTATCTACGCTCCTGATCACGCCGGTCAGCGTATAGTTGCCGTCCAGGAAGGTGCCGGGCTCCAGCGCGTACACCGCGTTGACGATCTCCTCGGGCGTGTTGTATTCCGGTTTGTCCTCTGTCTGCGCCTCGCCGCGGGCGTCGATGCTCACCAGCTGGCAATCCTTGTCGAACTCCCGGGTGTCGTTGTAGCGCTTCAGCGCGCCGCTCACGGTGATGGAGTCGCCGACTTTGAGGGTGTCAACGCCCTCGCCCTTCAGGCAGTAGCACATAACGGGTTTGTCGGTGAAATCGCCCACCACGATCGTGACGGTAACGTCTTTGTACTGGGCGTTGTAGGGGGTGTTGACCTGGGTGATCACACCGGAGAGCGTGTAGGTGCCTTCCATTTTCTGGCCGGCTTCCAGCGCGTACAGTGCGGTCAGGATCTCTTCGGGGGTGGACGGCGTGGGCTGCGGTTCGCTTGTGCCGGTAGGCTCCGGATCGGAGGCGGGCACCACGGCCAGCAGCTGGCAGGCCGCGTCAAATTCCGGCGTACCATTGTAGTTTTTAAGCTTGCCTTTTACGGTGATGACGTCGTTGACCTTCAGCTTGTCGGCGCCTTCGCCGGCAAGGCGGTAGCATTTGACCGGCTTGTCCGGATAGCCGTCGACTACGATGGTGACGGTGATATTATGATGCTGCTCGCTGTACGCGGTGTCAACGCTGGTGATCTTGCCGGTGAGCGTGTATTCGCCTTCCATCGCCTCGTTCTTGCCGAGCGCGTACAGCGCGTTCAGGATCTCTTCGGGGGTGGAGGGAGTGGGCTGCGGTTCGGCGGATTCCGTGGGCGCGGGGACAACGCTTTTCAGCTCGCACCCTTCGTCAAACTCCGGCGTGCCTTTGTACTTTTTCAGCGCGCCCTCGACGGTGATAACGTCGTTCACTTTGAGCGCGTCGACGCCGTCGCCTTTCAGGCGGTAGCACTAGACCGGCTTATCGTCGTATCCGTCGACAACGATCGTTACCGTGATGTTTTTGAACTGCGCATTGTACGCGGTGTCAACGGAGGTGATCTTGCCGGTGAGCGTGTATTTGCCTTCCAGCGCGTCGTTGTCGCCCAGAGCGTACAGCGCGTCAAGGATATCACCGGGGTCGGTGGGCGCCGTGCTGCCGGTGGACGTTGCCGTCGGGGAAGGCTCAGTGCCGCCCGCGCCGCTGAAGGTGACTTCGATCTGCTGGAAGCGCGCGTTGCCCTTGGTGATGTTATTGGTCCATACGACCGAATTCGCGCTGCCGGTCCAGGTGGCAACGGTGTCGTTCAGCGTGTAGGTGCCGGAATCGGCGGAGAAATTGCCGACAAAACCCTCGGCGGAATAAGTTACTTTAATAGCGGTGATAGGGGCGCTCGCCGCGAACGTTACGGTGTTATTGGCGTAAACGCGGATCGCAGTGCCGCTGGTATAATATTTCGGATCGTTGGTGCCGGAGCCCTTATCGAACGTGATGGTCACGCCGCCCTGGGAGACTTCTGCCACAGCGTCCTCGTTCGCATAGCCCAGATCCGCGGTGACGATCGTCACAGTGGTCTCCTCGGCGTAGGAGCGGTTAACAAATCCCGCGGTCAACATCGATACGACGATCGCGATCGCGAGCAATACTGATATGTGCTTTCTCATATACTGAGACACCTCCGCATATAGCTGTTTTTGCACCTGTAATTTTACCATACGGCGGCAATGTTGGCAAGCAAAGAAATAGTAAAATTTACTTTTATGACAAAAACAGATATAATACGTACATAACTCGCTAAGTAAGAAAGGCGGAAACAGATATGCGCAAAAAAATAATAGCGGCAGTATTGGCGGCGATGATGCTGCTCGCGATAGCCGGCTGCGCAGGCAGCGGCAATGAAGCACAGCAGGGCAAGGAGGAAGGCACCGTGACAGAAAAACCTGCAGAGGGGAATCTGATCAAAGTCGAACCCGCCAGCGCCGACATCGGCATCTGGTACAGCGTGTGGTACAGATATGACCCAGAAGACCCGAACAACAGCAATAAAAACCTTTGGAAAGCCTGGGACATCCGGTACGACCCGATACTGCCCGACGGCACGTACGGCCTGTACGATTCCGGAGATAAAGAGCTAATAATGTTCCATTTGAAGGAATTGACCGAGGCCGGCATCGACTTCATAATAATGGACCAGACGAACCATATCGACGTTGACGGCGGATCCATAAACGACCGCGCCATTGCCGTGGCGCAGTGCATCCAGGAATGGAACGACGCGGGCAACAAACCCATACGCTACTGCTCCGCCATCGGCGCGATCCAGTGGGAGCCCAACGGCAAAGTTATCGAGGATGAGGCGGTACTGCTCAACAACCGCTACCTGCGCAAGGACTGGGGCAAATCATATTACATGGTCGACGGCAAACCGCTGCTGATCGTGTACGGCGACGGCGGCGAGAAGATCTGGAAAGATTACAAAGACGCGGGCGGCAAATCCAAATACTGCGACAACTTTACCATGCGCTGGGCCGACAACCAGAGCCGCCCCGGCTACTACGGCTGGGCATACGATCAGGGCACGAAGCAGGATGAAAACGTGATGGTCGTGATGCCGGGCTGGGACAACCGCAAGGGCCATACCCCCGTGCCGCGCAACCACGGCGAGTGGTACCGCAACTCCTGGAAACAGGTGTTCACCGCGAAAGTCGTGCCGAAGATCATCGTGATCAACTCCTTCAACGAGTACGCGGAGAACACGGGCGTGCATTCGGCGCTGACGGATTACTACGGCGACGACGCGCCGGACCTCTACTGGAACATGACGAAGCAGTACATCAAGCTGTTCCGCGAAGGCGGCTGGTTCGATCCGGACAATAACCTGCC
>CACZOW010000091.1 GCA_902782885.1 uncultured Ruminococcus sp.
CGGATCGCGGCAACAGGCTCAATATACGGCGTTGACCGGCATGGAGGGAACGAAATGAAAAAACGATCAGTAATCAGAATGCTGGCACTGGTGTTGACCGGCATTATCCTTTTTGCGTTCGGCGGCTGCAAAAAACTGCTTCCGGGAACCGCCACCGACGCACCCGAAGCGACCGCGACCCTCGCGCCGACGGACGAAGTGCAGACCGGGGAAGCCGCGGAACGCGCACGCAAATTCTGCGAAACGTTTGAAGGGACCTGGACGGCCACCGACAATTCATTTATTGACTTTTTCATTGACGAGAACGGGCCCTCCGCCACATTCGGCGTATGGAACGCCGAAACCGCGTTTCCGGTGGGCTTGATCGAGGACGCCGTGGAGACAGCCGAACGGGAGTACGACCTTACGGTGCGTATGGATCCGGCCGCGGGACCCGTAAAGATGCATTGCCGGAACGACAACAACGCCATCTTCTTCACAGACGCCATGAACGTCACCAAGCGGTACGAATTCGACGGCAGGCGGCAATACCCGGCCAAAACGGAAGTTCTCACGCCGCAGCAGATCATGACGCTCTTCGGCGGCCTGTGGACGGAGGCGCTCGAGGGCAAAGAATTCCTGTACATCGATACGCTCAATGACGGCACGATCCTGATCAAAGTCGGCGAATGGGGTACCGAAGGCTACAAAACGGGCTACTCTATCCTGGGCGTCGAGGCTGACAGCAGCTGGGAAAAGTTTATATTTACGCTCGGGGATGCGGACGGCAAGCCCGGCACTTATTACGGCGGGCTGTACAACGCAATGAATACGCTGGGCATTGACTTCGGCGGCGGTGAAAAGATGTACAACGCGGACGATTACGCGAACCATCAGAGCGCGCCGGTGATCCCGACGGATCCCGCCGAGGTCGAGGCCTCGAGACGGCGCGCGCTGGAGTTCGAGTTCATCGTCGACGGAACATGGAATACGGCGGACGATACGATATTCCTTGACTTCGACGTCGAAAATAACGAGCCCTGGTTCATGGGCGCGGTCTGGAATTCGGGCGGAGAATTTCCTTCGTACCACATCATTGACGCCGTGCAAGTCAAGCCGAACGAGTACGAATTGATCCTCCTTCCGCGCGGCGAAAAGACGGCGGTGAAGATGCGCTGCAAACTCAGCGGATTTTCGATGGAATTCACCGATGACCGGGGCAATACGGAAACGCTGAATTACAAGCCCGACCATCAGTATCCCGATTATATCACGGACGCACTGCACGCCGAGATCATTTATCTGTGCGGCGGCATACGCACGGAAGCGGTCCAGCGCATGGACTATCTGAACGTATACGAGGACAATTACGGCCACATCATCATGAACCTCAAGACCTGGGGCCTCGAGGACGTCAAGGCGCAGTACCGCGTCGTGAAGATCGAATACACCAACAATAATTATACCGACATCAACGTGATGCTGGTCGATGCCGACTACAATGTTTATGACCGGCCGGGCCACATCCTCTCCGCGGATATGATATTCCATATCGATTTCGGCGACGGCAACGGAATGCGCGCGTACGTGGAGGATTTCCCGGAGAATCACAGCCTCGAGGTTAATCCGAACACGGCGGAGAAACGGGCGCTGGAGTTCGCGTTCCTGGTGGACGGCACGTGGAACAATGAGGAGGAAACGGAGTTCATTGACTTCGAGATCGAGAACAACGAGCCCTGGTTCATGCTGGCGATCTGGAATTCGGGCGGGGACTTCCCCAGCGGGCGGATCCTTGACGCCGTGAAGGTCAAAGACGGCGAATACGACGTGACGGTCCGGATGCGCGATGAGACGGAAATCCGCACCTTCCGCGCGAAGCTGAACGGCAGAAGGCTGGATTTCGTAGATATGGACAACAACGCCGCTACATATTATTACAACGTTGAAAAACAGTTCCCGTCGAATATCGAGGATATTCCGCGAGGCAGTATCATGACTTACGCGGGCGGCGTGCGCACGGAGGCCAACCAGGAGCGCATGTACATCCACGTCTATACTGATGACGACGGCAACATCTGGCTCGACCGCCGCGTCTGGGGCGCTCAGGGCGTATACGCGCGCTACCGCATCATCAAGATCGAGGCACTGGATCCGCTTTACCACGAACTGAACGTGATACTGGTGGACGGCAGATACAATGTGTACAAGTGCCCGGGCAAACTGCTGGGAGCGGAGATGATCTTCCACATCGACTTCGGCGACGGCATGTACGCGTATCTGGAAGACAGTTTTGAGAACCATTGACAGTAAGGTAAAAGTTCTTCTGACGACCGCACGATCATAAAACAGGCCGCATCAGCGCTTCGGCGCCGGTGCGGCCTGCAATTTTTATTGTCCGAATATCACGGTGTCACAGCAGCTTCTTGATCTCCCTGATGTACGATGAATCGGAGCCGCAGCAGCCGCCGATGTAGCTCACGTACTCCAGCGCGGGCTTGATATCTTCCGCAAACTGCTGCGCGCTGTATGCCGTCGTGGTGGTGCCGTCCGCGCTCAGAATGGGTTTGCCGGCGTTGGGTTTGAACAGCAGCGGCAGATCCGTCTTCTCGGAAAATTCTTTGATGATCGGGAGCGCCAGATCCGGACCCAGGGAGCAGTTGAGTCCGACGGCGTCGATGCCCAGCGGCGCCAGCGTTTCGATCGTATCCTCGACGGAATTGCCGAACATCGTTTTGCCCGACTTTTCGAAAGTCATGGCGCAGAACACCGGGACGCCGTACTTTTTGGCCTCGACGGTGGCAACGCGCATCATCTCCAGATCCATAAACGTCTGGATCAGCACCATATCGCTGCCGGCGCCGATCCCGGCGTCTAGCATCTCGTCATATATAGCGGCGCACTCTTCCTCTTCCAGATCGCCGTAAGGTTCCAGCAGCTGGGTGAGGGGACCTATGGATAGGCATAACTTTACGTCCGTGCCGCCGAGCGCTTTTCGGGCGGCGTTGACGCCTGAAGTGATAACCTCATGCACGGTATAATTCGAGGAGCGCTTCACCGCGGGACCGTTGGCGCCGAAAGTGTTGGCCAGCACGATCTCGGAACCGGCGTCCACGTACCGGCGCACGACCTCTTCCACGAACTCCGGATGTTCGACGTTGTATTTCCAGACGGGCACTTTGGCCACGCCGTTTGCTTCGGCGAGTCCCCACAGAGTGGTGCCTACCGCGCCGTCTAACAGGGTGATCTTTTTCTGCATATGAAACCTCGCGATCTGACAAAACAGACGGCCGTCCGCGGGCGGACCTGCCTTTCGGGCAATGACCGGACCCTGCGGAAAACGGCCGCCGGAGTCAATAAATATTATTTACGTTTGCTGAGAACATCCTTCTCGTAGGCTTTGACCTCGTCGAACCACTCGGGACCGGCGGCAACACCGCAGCGCTCGCAGTACTCGTTCCAGATGTCGCCGAAGGGCAGCATCTTGACCTCTTCCTGACGGACGAAGAGCTCGGTGAAATTGCCCGCGTCCTGCAGCGCCTTGAGAGTCTCGTGCGGCGTGCACAGCGCGATCAGCAGCGCCTTCTGCCAGCTTCTGAAGCCGGTCGTCCAGGCGGCGATGCGGTTGATGCTGGCGTCAAAATAGTCGAGCGCCATGTACACGCGGTCAAGGCCGCCGCCGCGCACGATCTCTTTCGCCATTTCTTTGGTCTCGTCGTCCAGCAGGACCACGTGGTCGGAGTCCCAGCGTATCGGGCGGGTGATGTGGAGCGCGAACTCGGGGTAGAAGCACATGAGCGCGGGGATCTTGTCGGAGACGACTTCGGTGGGATGGTAGTGACCGTTGTCCATCAGCGGCATGACGCCCTCGCGGGTGGCGGCGTAGCTCAGCGTGAACTCCGCGGAACCGGCGGTGTACGCTTCCACACCGATGCCGAATACTTTCGACTCGACGCAGGGCTTGACCCACTTTCTGTCGTAGGGCTCGGAAAGGATCTGATCCAGCGAATCCATGTAGCGCATTCTCGGGCCGACGCGGTCGGCGGGGATGTCCTTGTAGCCGTCGGGGATCCAGAAGTTGATCACGCAGGGAATGCCGGTCTCTTTCGCAAAATAGCTGGCGATGCGGATGCAGGCTTTGCCGTGCTCGATCCAGAATTTACGTGTCTCTTCGTCGGGGCTCGAAAGGGTAAGGCCGTCTTTTACTTTCGAATGAGAGAAGAATGTGGGGTTGAAGTCGATACCGGTGTTGTACTTTTTGGCCAGGTCTACCCATTTCTTGAAGTGCTTCGGCTCGATCTTGTCGCGGTCAACGAACTCGCCTTTTTTGAAGATGGCGTAGCAGGCATGTACGTTGAGCTTGATCTTACCGGGGCAGAGGGCAATGACCTTCTCAATGTCCGCCATAAGCTCTTTCGGATTGCGTGCTTTTCCGGGGTAGTTTCCGGTAGTCTGGATGCCGCCGGTGAGCGGTCCGTCGTGGTCAAAACCGATAACGTCGTCGCCCTGCCAGCAGTGGAGGGACACCGGGATATCCTTCAGCCGCGCGATAGCCGCGTCAGTGTCAATGCCGTATCCGGCAAAAATCTTTTTCGCCGATTCGTATCTGTTGCTCATAACATAACTCCTTACGATCATACTGTAAAACCGCGCTTCCGGCGCCGGTCACGGTTCCGGCCGCGCCAATTTCCGCTTCAAATTATATATTATTTTAAAAGTGCTTTCAATAGTGAATTTGGGTCTGTCAATCTGTCAATCAACTCATATCTTTGGCCTATCAGTCCATTGTCTGCCGATCAGACCTGAGCCGCAAACTAGACTGCGCGAAAACCATTGTTGCTGTTTGAACACCGAACGGTGCTGTAGAATAGGCAGAGGAAACTCCCTTTGAGATGTCTCTTGCTCATTTCAAACGCCGGTTTTCGGAAAAAGTGGGACAAAAATTCCCGTTTGAGAAATTTTGTCCCACCTCGGGCGCCTTCTGAGGGGCTCTGGCGGGTCAATGCCGCTTTCGACACGGCCTCATGCCGCTTTTGACCCGGCTGCAATAGGACAAAAATCTACTTTTCACGCTTTTTTGTCCCACTTTCGCGCTCCGTAAGGCGGAACCGGCCCCGGAGATGCAGCCATGAGTGGGACAAAAATCCTTATTTGAGCGATTTTGTCCCACTTTTTGAAATTTCCCCTTCTTAAAATGAGCGGGAATGTGGATGGACGAGAAATGAGCGGGAATGCGGATGGACGGGCGATTCCCGGAATCGGTACGGGATCAGGAAAAGCGGAATCAGGGAAAAGAGCCCCTCCGAGAATATTATTGACTTCGGCGGGCGCGTAGTGTAAAATCATTAAGCGTTTGAGGCTGCATCCTCCGGACATGCGCGGGGGTGGTCGCCCACGGACAAATCTGCGCGTGAGACCTCGGTCACGGCAGCAATCGGGAAGGTGCTATATGGGTAAGATCGGTTTTGACAGCGAGCTCTATATGGAGAAGCAGACCCGCCACATCATCGAACGCATTTCCAAATTCAACAACAAGCTTTATCTGGAATTCGGCGGCAAGATCTTCGACGATCTTCACGCGGCGCGCGTGCTGCCGGGTTTCGATGTAAACGGCAAGATCAAACTGCTGCAGAAGCTCCGCGACAAAGCGGAGGTCGTGATCTGCGTCAACGCCGCCGACATAGAAAAGACCAAAATGCGCGCGGATATCGGCATCACCTACGATCTGGAAGTGCTCCGGCTCATTGACCTGATCAGCAAGATGGGCATACTGGTGAGCGCGGTGGTCATCACGCAGTACGTGGGCCAGCAGGCGGTGGAGGGCTTTATAAAGCGCCTTGATCACATCGGCATGCGGCACTATCTGCATTACCGGATCTCGGGCTATCCGGCCAACGTGAGCACCATTGTCAGCGACGAAGGCTACGGCAAGAACGAGTTCGTGGAGACGGAGCGGCCGCTGGTCGTTGTCACCGCCCCCGGGCCCGGCAGCGGCAAGCTGGCCACGTGCCTCTCCCAGCTGTACCACGAATATAAGCGCGGCAGAGTGGCGGGCTACGCCAAATTTGAGACGTTCCCGATCTGGAACCTGCCGCTGAAACACCCCGTGAATCTGGCGTACGAGGCTGCCACCGCCGATCTGATGGACGTCAACATGATCGACCCGTTCCATCTCGAGGCGTACGGCGTGTCTACGGTCAACTACAACCGCGATATCGAAGCGTTCCCCGTGCTCCGCAATATACTGACAATGATCACCGGCGACCCGGATTTCTACCGTTCGCCCACGGACATGGGCGTCAATATGGCGGGCTACTGCATCACCGACGATCAGGTCTGCCGGGAGGCGTCGTGCCAGGAGATCATCCGCCGCTACTACAAGACGGCCTGCCAGTGCAAGCTGGGCCGCGAGAAGCCCGAGCCGCTGGAGAAGATCGTTATGATCATGCAGCAGCTGGGTCTTAAGACCACCGACCGCAGGGTGGTGGTGGCCGCGAAGCAGAAGATGACGGATTCGGGCTGCCCCGCGTGCGCAATTGAACTGGACGACGGCACGATCATTACCGGCCGCAAGACGCAGCTCATGAGCGCCTCTGCCAGCTGTGTGCTGAACTCCATCAAGCATCTGGGGGGTATTGCCGACGAGATAATGCTGATCACGCCCGAAACGCTGGAACCGATCCTGGATCTGAAGCACAACGTGCTGGGTTCCGCCAGCCCGGTGCTGAAGCTGGATGACGTGCTCACCGCGTTGTCGATCAGCGCCGTGATGAATCCGTACGCCCGCCAGGCGGTGCAGTACCTGAGGCTGCTCAAGGGCTGCGACATGCATTCCAGCCAGCTGCTGCGCAGCGGCGACGAAGGTACGATCCGCAAACTGGGCATGAATCTCACGTGCGAACCGGTATTCCCGGAGAACGACATATTGCTGTAAAACGATCCGAATAAAAA
>CACZOW010000092.1 GCA_902782885.1 uncultured Ruminococcus sp.
GCTCGCGAACGGTCGGTTGCACTGGAAAAACAGGTGGTACAGCCCCGTGCCCGCGTCGTACACCAGCCCGTTGGGGTCGTTCATCTGGTGCCGGTAGGGCGTGAAATGGTACAGCGGCCGCGTGCTTTCCGCGTACAAGCCCGCGGGCAGGCGCTCGACGTTCACATAAACGGTCTCGGTGCGGCCGTTCTGCGAAGCCTCGACGGTGAAGCTGTTGAAGCCGTCCGCTAAGGCCACTTTCTGCGCGCTGCCGGCGGAAATACCTCTGCCGTCCAGCGTGAGTTTCAGCCCTTCGCTGCCTTCCGGAACGAGAACCACGATCTCCGTCTCAGCGACGGTGTTGTCAACGGCACGCGCCATCAGCATATTGTCCGCACCCTGAAATGCGGTGAGTTCCTCGTTGCCGACGCAAATGCCCGTAATGAGGCGCGGGACTGCATCTTTTTCGTCAGCGGCAACGCTGCCGCCTCCCGCCATTGCTGCGCACATTATTATCACCCCTAAGATTAATGCTGCTGTCCTTTTCATTTTTCTGCCTTCCGCTCAACTGTCTGCGATTATATTATAGACCGAAGTCCGGTTTTGCGTCAACGTTTCCGCATAATGAACAAAACGGCCCGGGATTGAAGGTCCCGGGCCGAATCAGTACGGAATCATCCCTTTTGTTTTCTTCGTAATGTTAGAACCAGACACGCGCCGGCAATAAGGATCAGCGCCGCGGCAAGCACCGGCCTGACGGAGAAATCGCCGGTCACAGGTACAGGCTCCGAAGTATGCTCAGCCGGAGCATCGGTTGCCGGCGGCTGCGTAGCCGGCGGATCCGTCGGATCGTCCGGAACTTCTTCGGTCAACGTCAGAGAAAGCGATTTTACCGTTGCCACCGCACCGCCTTCGGTGAAAAAGCCGAGTTTGCCCGCGATCTCCGCGGCGTCATAATCTTCGGCGGTGTTGTAGACCTTGCCGTTCAGCGTGATGACCGCCTGTCTGGTGGAAGCGTCCCACTCAAACGACAGTTTGTTCGTTTCGGCCTGAGGATCGATCGGCGTGTGGCTGAGCTGCCATATTGCCCAGTCGGGCGTTCGCTTCATGGAATAGACGTAATTGTCAACGTTCGTCTCCAATCCGTAGTATCCGTTTTCATCGACTGTTTTGAACGTTGGTCCCACTCCGTACCCGTCGTACGTATACTCCGCTTCGTACTTGAACGATCTGGTTCCGTCGATATCAAGACCGAACACTGCGACCGCTCTGTTTTCGGAACCGCTCTTGTAATTCATAAGGCCGTCCGGCGTGATCGTCCATTCGCCGCTGCCGTTCTCAGGGAGCGTTATTGCACCGAGCAGATCCGTTTTGCTGCCCTCGACGGTCAGTTCCGCTTTTGTCACAGATATTGCAGCATCTTCCGTGAATATGCCAACGTATCCGGCGATCTCGGAAGCATCGTAATTTTCCGCCGTGTTATACGTCGTACCATTCATGGAGATCACGGCATTACGGGAATCGGCGTCCCACTCAAATACCAAATCGTATGTGTCAGTTTTCTCGGCAATTTCAACGTGTGCCAGTTGCCATATCGCCCAGTCCGGCGTGCGCTTCAGCGAATAAATTTTGCCGTTGGGCTGATCGGCGTTGGTTTCGACTGCGTAATAGCCGTCTTCGTCGACCGTTTTAAACGTCAGACCAACTCCGTATCCCGAGAAAGAATAAACGATCTCGTATTTAAATGATTTCGTGCCGTCGATCTGCGCGTCAAACGCCAGGACGGATCTTCCGGCCTTGCCAAAGGCACCGTTGACCAGTGCGCCGTCCCTGAGCGTCCATCTGCTGTCTCCCCGCGACGTAAAACCGCCGAAAAATTCGGGAGTACCGTGCACGGTCACGGAGGATTTTGCGCTTGCCGGAAGGATAATAAGCGCACTTAAGCATATGACTGCCAGAAGCAGTGCAAACAGCCTGCCAAAAGTCTTCTTCATGGTAATTAACTTCCTTTCTGTTTTTGATGATAACGGCATTTCCCCGCGGCCGTTTCGCTAATAATGTGAATTATTTATTTTTGCGTTTTACCAGTACGGCAGTGACGACAACGGCGACTGCGGCGATCGCGGACGCACCGATGATCAGCAGTATCTTTCCGGTATCGCTCCTGGAGGATTTTTTGTCTGCCTGCGATTGTGCGGGAGTCTTCTCAGGTGCCTGAGTGGCGGGCACGGACGTGGGAGCCGGCGTAGGCGCATCAGTCGGCGCCGCTGCTTCCGTCGGCTCGGCGGGAGCTTTCGTTGCGGTCTCCAGTTCGGTGTATACCGCCTTTGTGTAATAAACCGTCGCATCTTCAAAGAAGAGACCGAGGCTGCCCGATATTACTTCGGGATCCAGGTCGTATATCTCCTGCCGGATCACGCCGTCAACGTACACCTCCGCAAACCAGTCGGACGCGTCGTACACAAATGTGATGGTGTGCCCGTCGACCGCCGCCTCTTCCTCCGTGAGATCGGGCGCGTTGGCGTAGAATGTCGACCAGTTGCCATCGATCATCAGCGGAAAGTAGATATGCCGTTCGGTGTTGACCTCCACCGCTCTGTAGTTCTTCTCGTCAACGACTCCGAAGCCCATGCCCGCGCCATATCCCTTGCAGGTGTACGCTACCTCGTATTTGAAAGATTTTGAACCGTCTATTTCGATATTGGATTTTACGAGGCACTTCGGATTCGCGCCGCCGGCGGATCCGCCCAGACCTTTAACTGTGTAGTCGATCTCTCCGTACGTGCATTCGAATTCCATATTTGTTTCGATATTGGATTTATGATCCACCGGTTCAGCATCTCCCAGTTCAGTATATAATGCTTTTGTAAAGAAGCATGAGTCGCAGCCTTCAAAGTATACTCCCAGGCTTCCGCCGAACGCTTTGGACGGTATGGTAACGTCTTCGCTGCGAACCTCTCCGTCAACCGTTACTTTTGCGGTCTTGTTTCCGGCATCGTACTCAAGCAGCACATTATGCTTTCCGGCAAAAGCGGCAATTTCGTCGGCACTTAAAGGGGTCCCGTATCCTGCGTATGTGCTCCAGCCGTTCGCCCCGACTGTCGGGAAGTAAACGTGGCCTTCTTTGTTGATCTCGACCGCAAAAAAGTTGGTACGCGATCCGGTAAATATTGACAGACCGGCACCGTACCCGTCGATAATAAATTCCACTTCATACTTGAATGATTTGGTCCCGTCGATCTTCTGACCGGACCGGGCAAGATACTTAAGCGGTTCATCCTCAATGCCGGACTTCATATCCGACGTAAGCCCATTTTCTGTCACGCTCCACTGACTGCCGTCAACTGCGATCCAGCCCTCCAGATTGGTCTCGAAAGAAGTTGACGCTTCCGCCGCAGCACACTTCGCGCCGGGGCTGACCGCCGCCCAGGCAGTTACAGCCGCAACTGCCAATATGATCAACAATGCGGTACGGAAATGTCTGTTGATACTATGTTTCATGTTATCGACCTCCCGGTTTCCTACAATACTATTTTACTACGTACAAATGCACGAATATAGTGAAAAAATGCTGTTTTTGCTGCAAAAAAACGACTTGTTTAGCCCCTGCTTCAGAGGATCGCACCGTCTGCGGGGACCGGTATTACAAATACCTGATCTTTGACTGCGGTTCTTCCGGAGACGCTGCCAGTCCGGCGGCCACCTGAGCGTACACGGTACTGCCGTACGCTGCCGCTTCGCGGCCTGCGGGCACCGATGCGCGGCATTGGAACAGTTTTTCCAGGACGCTCCTCAGATATCTGCTCTTCCGGACAGCACCTCCGTTGATCACAAGAAGCTTCGGCTTATGGCCTCCGCCGGCGAGGTACAGCTGCTTCAGTTCATCCGCTATGCCGAAGAAAAAGCCCCTGATAAGTTCCTCCGGAGTAAAGTTTTCCGGAGTGATCCCGGTCACGGCGCCTGTGCGCCACGGCTCTTCGCGCGTGCCGCAAAAACTGGTGTCAACAGTCAGACTGTGTTGAAGCGCCGCCTCTCCGCCTTCCTGCATAAGCTCGTTCAGATATCTGTCGATGCTCCGGTACGCACTGCCGTAGTCTGCCCCGCCAACCAGCCGTACGGTATCCCGGAAAAATGTTTCCAAAATCGACAGCGACCGGCCTCCGCAAAGCGACGAACCTACCATGATGCGCCTGCCGCCTGCAAGAGGACGCACTTCCATTCTGGGCCGCGCCTCGAACGCGGACGTCAAAAACGAGATTTGGCTTCCTGTACCGATGTTGACCAGCACGGCGCCGTCCAATGCGCCGACCGACGCAAAAAAGCTGGCCTGATTGTCCCCGATGGCGGCAGCTACCGGAATACCGCGATACTGTCCCAGAGTCTCGTATCCGTCCGTAACTTCGGGAAGCAGCGCACAGTCGATGCCGGCCTTCTCCGCAGCGCCGGTCAGAAAGCAGCCGTGCCGGACGTCAAACGCGCCTAAGCTCGCCGCGTTGGACGAATGCATGTACGGACGCGTCCGCCCCGTGAGGCGCATGGCAACGTAATCCGCGACCGTACACACGGCCGCCGCGCCCTCCGGAACGCAGCCGAGTAGTGAGTGACACAATAGCGTTGTCATGCCCATTCCGGTGGCAGCGCGCGATCCGGTGAGTTCGCTCAGATAATCGGCGGCGCTTTTGCCGGAAAGCGCATCGAGCCGCTGCGCTCCGGTACCGTCCATCCAGGAATACAGCGGGGATATTGCCCGCCCTGCCGCGTCAACATACACGATTCCGTGCATCTGTCCGGTGATGCCGATGCATTCCGGCTTCGGATACTTAGTGCCGCCGGTCAGTCGCTCCAGCTCCGTCAGCACCTTGTCAAGAATCAGCTCCGCATCGTAAAGGTTTTCGTACGGTTTGCCTTCCTTCTGAGCATCGTTCGGTACCGTGTACGATTCCATCTCCTGCCCGTCTGAAATATTGATGACGTCAAAACTGAGCGTTGTGGAACCGATGTCAATTCCCAGCGCCACGTGTTCCGCGCCGGATCGCGGCGCGGACAATGCTGCGGTTCCCGTTTCCTGCTCCGGATTGCAGTTGCTTTCATGCTTCACTTCCCGGACTTCGACCAATGGCAGCACGAGTCTGCGATCCGCGGTCACGGCAAAGCGGTCCAGATTGTAATCGCAGACAGCAGCCACGCTCATGTAGAATTTACCGCCGTCAATGAATAGTTCCAGACTCAGCCGGTCCGCGATCACGCGGATCTCCGAACCGCCCTCGCATGCTCTGAGCGGCGCAGTACAGCCGCCGCAATCAACAGAGTTCCTATAGAAATCCACTTTAAACGAATTGCCGAAAAACGAGAACTCGACCGTACCCTTTTGTTCGGACGGAAGGGAGATCAGAATATCCAGCGCACTGTGCGGCAATACGGTAAGTGTTTTCGTCTGCGGCTTTCCGCCGCCGCAATCCAGCTGCATATCCTTAAACTGACGCTGCCAGCGGTATAGCCGGGAGATGTCCTTTACGGGCTGCGCGCACAGGTACATGCGGTCGCCGCCTGTGACAAGACTCATCTGCATAGGCACGGAAAATTGACCCGAAACGCATGCGGATGAGAGTTCCGCCGTCAGCCACGTGAGTCGCTTCACGTCGCCGTCGGGCGTGCCGAAAAACGATTGTCCCGCATAGCTGGCGTTTCCGAAATGCAAACGGCCCGAGCGCTGCGCAGGCACGAATACTATGCCGTCGGAAGCGTTTTTCTGCTCATCATCCTGAAATTGACGTTCAAAACGTCCGATCAAATAACGATCGGAAGCGCCGGAAATGATCCAGTACGGGCGGCCCGGATTACCGTCGGCGTATAATTTATAGAGGTCCGGACACTCCGAATCCTCCGGAAGCTCTATCAGCTGTTCGAATCGCCAGGTGTTAAGGTCGCAGGATGACATCAGCGCATAACTGCTCCCGCTGCGGTAGATCAGCATCAGATATACGTTCAATTCCGGACAGAAAACCACTTTGGGATCGCGAGAATACTCGGCTTTGCCGGAGGGAATTATGCCTTTTTTCAGCGGTGAAAACGTCACGCCGTCCGGGGAACCGGCGGTACAGATCCTGAACGATCTGCCGGCGGAAAGCCGTGTCATTCCTCCGGCCGCAGTGTAGAAGAGAAGCAGCCTGTCTTTATTGACGATAGCGCTGCCGGAAAACACCTCACCGTCTTCATCGGGGTACAGCGCTTCCGGAAGCTCCTGCCAGCGGAACAGGTCTTCGGAGCACACATGGCCCCAATGCATATTGCGATGCTCCGCACTGACAGGGTTTGACTGAAAGAATACATGATATTTGCCGTCAAAATAAACCGGGCCGTTCGGGTCACTGAGCCAGCCGCGTTTTCTGGTGAAATGTATGAAAGGACGCGGTTCGCCGGAACTGCTGTCTGATTCCGGAACACAGCCGCACTGACCTATCAGCGGCGCGCCTCCGGCGTCTTTCAGCTGCGCGCAGTCTTCGCATATCACCGTATCCTCCGCCTCGCAGACGATCGTGACGTCGAGGCCGTTCCAGCGCGAACAATCCATATACACAGTGCGGTCCGGCGTACAGAAATCCACCCGCTCCGTCATATCAAACACCAGTTCGCCGCCGCTGTAAAACAAAAGCGTTTTAAGCGCCGCCAAAGGATTATAAGGGAACGATAAATATTTACCGGTTACAGTCAAATGAAACACCTTCCAATCAGTATATCTCTCCCGGGCAAAGATATTCCGCAATCTCATTTGCAAGCAGTTCAAA
>CACZOW010000093.1 GCA_902782885.1 uncultured Ruminococcus sp.
GTGGTGGCGATATTGTCAACGGTGATCGTCGGGATCGCGCTGAAAAACCGCGGAAACAAGAAGCCGCTGCAAAGCGGCAGCGTGCCGGGTGATGACGCGCCAACACCGACGCTGGGACCTACGGAAGTCCCCGCGACAACTGAAGTGCCGCCGACATTGACGTCAACGCCTACGCTGACGCCGACGCCGGATCCTACGGAAGCGCCCACGCCCACGGAAGCGGCGCCTACTTTGACGTCAACCCCTGTGCCGACCTCTTCGCCGACGCCAACACCTACGGAAGTGCCGCCGACATTGACGCCTACACCCACGCCCACGGAAGTGCCGCCGACATTGACGCCTACGTCCACACTTGCGCCCACGCCGACACATACTGACGTACTGCCCACGCCTACGCCGACGGAAGCGGTGCCGACAACGGAGCCCACGCCCACACCGGTCCCGACGCAAATCCCGTGGGACGATCCGAACAGCGTGTCGTACATCTGCGACAATAATTTATTCTTGACGATCTATCAAGACTTTTCTTTGAACGGCGCGGAATATCCGGACAAATTCTATTATTATGAAACCGACAAAATGGTCCTGGCCGACTGGGCGATCAATTTCGGTTCGTCGGCTACCGGTTCTATGCTCAGCTGGGCCAAAAAATATAAAGAAGATCCGGCGCAGTTACTGGCCGTCAGTGTCGGAAAGGAGTTCACAATAGCGCCGATCTCCGGCGGGGAGCTCCTTTCTGTCAGCGTGTTTGCGGTCAACGATGACGCTGCGAATGGCCAAATGACATTAGAATTGATTGCGGATGGCATCAGCGGTGCGGAATTTGCAGAGAATGCCGCGGCATTTATGGACTTCCGCAAGGGCGCCGGCGGCGAAACGCTGCCCTGTTTTGCGGCCTTTTACGTGAAAAAGAACTGCGCGTTCAACAGTTTGACCGGCGAATATGAATTCGTTGTCAAGCGCTGCATCATAACGTTCGCGCCATGAGTCGCCGCCCCAACTTAAAACCAATCACTTAAAACTTAAAACTTATCACTTATTTTTGCACTTCTCCTCCGACTGTGCTATAATCTTGCCAAGTCCAATCATACGTTTTGAAAGGTGGTTTTTCTATGCTTTGGCAAATTCTGGTAGCAGTTGTCATCGGTGCCCTGTGCGGCTGGGCCGCCGGCAAGCTCATGAAAAGTGAAGGCAGCTTCCTGCGCAACCTGCTCCTGGGTATCGTCGGCGGCGCGCTGGGCGGCTGGCTCGGCAGTCTGATCGGCATTGGCGGCGGTTGGGTAATGAGCATTATTCTGTCCATTGCGGGCGCCTGCCTCGTGATCTTCCTCTGGAGACTGCTCTTCAAGAAAGGCAAGAAAAAATAAGAACGCAGAAGCGCGGCGGGGGCCGTGTGCTGTGTTGACAACATTCGATACCGGCCGCTGTCCGGCTGCTGCGCGGTTCACGCGGGCGGCAGGGAGGCGGCCGAGTGTTTTTTGTTGACCGGTTGTGCGGCGGAAAGTGACTTTTCCGGGGCAAACGGGTACATTAGAGGTGAAGCCGGCGGACGGCTGAAGGGAGTTGTGTGACAATGAAACGAGTACTGGCGGTATTGACCGCACTGATCATAATGAGTACGGCCGCGATCTCAATGACGGGCTGCAGCATCAATAAGGGCGGCGAGCCCGGCGGAAACACGGCGGTCAATACCGGCGAGCCGGCTAATGTTGACCCCGCCGCGACCGGGCAGCCGAACCCCACCGCGAAACCGTGGGATCCGGAGAAAGACCCGTTCGTTGCCCGCTCGTTCGACGTGGACCGCTTCAGCTTTGACGCCGAAATGATGCGCTTCGTGGAGTTGACCCAGCCGGGCAATTACATGATTTCGCCGCTGTCCTTTAAATACGCGCTGGGCATGCTGATCGCGGGCGCCCGGGGCGAGACGCGGCAGGAACTGCTCACCGCGCTGGGGCTGGAAAGTGAAGAGGCGCTGGACGCTTACATCAAAAACTTCAACGCCTTCGCGGAAGGCTTCAACGCCAAGATCAAGAAGGACAAGGAACACTACGACAGCCTGCCTGAGCGCGAACGCCGGTATTACGACGAACCGACGGGGGCGCTGCGCGTGGCGGATTCGGTGTGGAAACGCGATGATATCAAGCCGTTCCGGGACGAATTTAAGCGCAAATTGGAGTTGTACGACGCCGAACTGCGCGACTTCCGCCTCGACAACGTGGTGCGCGAGGTCAACGCCTGGGCCAACGAAAAGACCGAGGGCCTGATCCCGCAGCTGCTGCCGGACAATTACGACGTCGGCGACCTCGCGGTCGTGCTGATGAACGCGCTGTACTTCAAAGACAGCTGGCAGGAGCCCTTCAACGAGATCGGCACGCAGCCGTTCCACACCGCGGACGGCCGCTCAGTGGATAAAGAATTCATCGAATCGCGCATTACCTGCCGCTATTACAAAGACGCCGACACCGAGCTGGCGGAGATCCCGATGGGCAACAACGTCAATTTCCTTGTTGTCCTCGGCAGCACCGACGGCCTCGAGGCGAAGCTGGCCAATGCGGAGTTTCGCCGCGCCAAAGTGATCCTGCCTAAATTTGAGATCGAGACTTCGCTGATCTCGCGCGAGCTTTGCAGCTTCCTGCAAGCGCTGGGCGTGACGCGCGCGTTCAACGATCTCGCGGACTTCAGCGGCATGGTGGAAGATCACAAGATGTTTGTGGACGATATCATCCAGAAGGCAAAGATCAAACTGGACGAGACCGGCATCGAAGCGGCGGCGGTCACGGCGATCATGGTCAAAGACGGCGCGGTGTTCGATCCCAATGAACCCGTGGTGTTCCGCGCGGACCGTCCGTTCCACTTCTTCATCCGCACCGGCGAGTCGGCCTGGGCCAATGAAAGCGGCGTGGTGATGTTCGCGGGCCGGCTGGCGGAATGA
>CACZOW010000094.1 GCA_902782885.1 uncultured Ruminococcus sp.
ATTGCCACCCGCCCCGGACAGGAGCACACGATCAACGGCACCGCGGCCGGACTCGAAGCCCGGACCGGCGGCAAACTTATCGGCTTCGGCTCGGTACACCCGGACTCGCCCGACGCGCCCGGCGAGCTGAAACGCTGCTGGGAACTGGGCCTCAAAGGCATCAAACTCCACCCGGATTATCAGGAATTCATGATCGACGACCGCCGGCTATGGCCGGTGTACCGCGCGCTGGAAGAACTGGGGCTGTTCGTGACGTTCCACGCCGGGTGGGACTGCTACAGTCCGGAGCATGTGCATTGTCCGCCGGCCCGCGCCGCCAAAGTCGCCGCCGCGTTCCCGCACCTGCGCATGTGCTTCGCCCACTTTGGCGGGCTCCGGATGTGGGAGGACGTGCTCGCCGAGCTGGCAGGCCGGGACAACGTCTACTTTGACACCGCCATGGCGGCAACGATGGGACTCCCTCCGGAGCTCGCGCGCAAAATAATCGCCGCGCATTCCGCGGACAACATCCTGCTCGGCAGCGATTGTCCCTGGGAAGACCCGGCGAGATCCGTTCGATATGTGGAAGAACTCGGCCTCGACGACACGCTCACCGGGAAGATCCTTTGCGGGAACGCACTTTCTCTTTTACGCGGGCGCTGAGCACGTCCAGTTTCGGCTCGAGCTTATTCATTATCAGCTCCGAAAGCAGCCAGCCGGCGAGCGAAGTAAACAGCGCCACCGCCGCGCCCCCCAGCACGTCGCTGGGATAGTGCGCGTACAGATGCAGCCGCGATATGGATATCAGTGCCGCGAATATCACCGCGGGAATGCCCGCTTTT
Source organism: uncultured Ruminococcus sp. (assembly GCA_902782885.1). Classification (GTDB taxonomy): domain Bacteria; phylum Bacillota; class Clostridia; order UBA1212; family UBA1255; genus UBA1255. The sequence continues at coordinate 822 of CACZOW010000094.1, forward strand.
TTGTTGTACCAGAAAATAGCCAGCGCCGGCCCCAGCGCGCCCATCGTGTGCCCCGAGGGGAACGAATAATCCGTAAGGCGCTCGATAATGAGCGGGTAGTAAACGTTGACGTCGTAGGGGCGGATGCGGGCGACGGCGTTCTTCAGCACCATATTGCCCACGATCAGACCCAGCGTGAGCGCGATGCCCATCGCCAGTCCCCACCTGCGCGTGCGCCGGAACAGCAGCAGCACCACGGACAACACGATCCAGAAGATCCCGCTCTCCGCGAACAACGTTATAAATTTCCAGATCCGCTCCGCCGCGCTCCCGGGCTCCAGCGTCTGCAGCCGGTCCAGTACCGTCAGGTCAAAAGATTGCATCACGTCCACAAAATTCATTTCCTGTCTCCCTTGCCATTTGCCATTTGCAATTTGCCATTCAGTTCCCTCGGAACTGCAGCGTGTAAAGTTCTTTGTAAATGCCGTTTTCCAGCGCCATCAGTTCCGCGTGCGTGCCGCGCTCTATTATGCTGCCGCCGGAGACCACGGCGATCTCGTCCGCGGTCTTCACGGTGGAGAGGCGGTGGGCGACGACGATCGTTGTCCGCCCCTGGCACAATTCGTCCAGCGCGTCCTGTATCAATATCTCCGTGGTGGTATCCAGCGCGGAGGTGGCCTCGTCCAGGATCAGGATCGCGGGATTTTTGAGGAACACGCGGGCAATAGATATCCGCTGCTTCTGGCCGCCGGACAATTTGACGCCCCGCTCCCCTATCTCGCTGTCGTAGCCGTGCTCCAGCCCCGCCACGAAGTCGTGTATGCGGGCGCGTTTGGCCGCTTCGATCATCTCTTCCTCCGTTGCCCCCGGACGCCCGTACAGGATATTGTCCCGGATCGTGCCGCCAAACAGGAACACGTCCTGCTGCACGATGCCCACCGCGTCCCGCAGGCTCGCCTTTTTAAGCTTCCGGATGTCAACGCCGTCTATACTGATCGTGCCCTCGGTCAACTCGTAAAACGCCGGTATCAGGTGGCATATCGTGGTCTTGCCGCCGCCCGACGGACCCACCAGCGCCAGCTTCTGACCGCGCGCCACGGAGAAGCTCACGTCGTTCAGCACATCCGAATTGCCCTCGTACCGGAACGAAACGTGGTCGAACCGGATCTCGCCGCGCACGGTCTCAAGGTCGATCGCCTCCGGATCGTCAGCTTCCGGCGGCACGTCCATGATCTCCAGAAACCGCGCGAACCCTGTCACGCCGTTCTGATACTGTTCCATAAATCCGATCAGCGTGGTGATGGGCGAAATGAACAGGTTCACGGACACGATAAACGTCGAATAATCGCCGAACGTGATCTTGCCCCCGTACAGGAACAGGCCGCCCGCGATCAGGATCACCACGTTGAACGCGTCGGTGATGAAGGACGTGGAGGAATGAAAGATCGCCATCGCCCGGTACGACTTGCGGCAGGCTTCGCGGAACTGCGAGTTGCTGTCCTCGAATTTGGCCTGCTCAGCTTCGGCGTTGTTGAACGCTTTGGTGACGCGGATGCCGGTGACCGAGCTCTCGATGGAGGCGTTGATCATCGCGGTGGTCTTGCGGCGTTCGGCAAAGGCATCGCGCATCTTTTTGCGGCAGATGCCGGCAACGACCGCCAAAATCGGCGCGCACACGAATATGATAAGGGTCAATACAATATTGATCGTACTCAGATACACGAACGAGCCGATGATCATTATGCCGCTGATGAACAGATTCTCAGGGCCGTGATGAGCCAGCTCGCTCACGTCGAACAGGTCGCTGGTGAGGCGGCTCATGATCTTGCCGGTCTCGTGGTCGTCAAAAAACCGGAACGGCAGTTTCTGCAGATGCGCAAACAGGTCCGAACGCATCTGTTCCTGCATTCCCACGCCGATCATATGGCCGTAATACTGCACGAAATACCGGAGCAGCATCCGGATCAGATACAGGGTCAATACGATTATTCCGGCAACGACCACCGCCCGGTATTTGCGCTCCGGGATCAGGTCGTTGAGCATGCGGTTGGTGACAACGGGATACACCATTCCGATGGCGGCAATAAACAGCGCCGCCAGCATATCCAGCGCGAACAGCTTTTTGTGCGGTTTATAGTACTGAATGAACCGTTTGAACAGATGCGGCGGTCTGGGAGTCTGCTCTTGCTTTTGCTTCTGCCGCTCCTGCTTTTGCTCCTGCTGCTTTTGCTCCTGATCCTGCTGCTCCGCATCTACCCGCGCTCCTGACGCATTTGCCGTGTTAACCGTATTACCTTTTTGCGCCGCCATATGCTTTCCTCTTTCCGAATGCCGGTATCAATTGATGACAGCTGACATTATAAAGGAGGAAGGCAAAAGTTGCAAGCGCGGCCGGGAACTC
>CACZOW010000095.1 GCA_902782885.1 uncultured Ruminococcus sp.
CCCGATCAGCCACGCGGCCTGGACAAACGGTTTTCCGTTATTGTGCTCAAACATGCAGATGGCTAAATAGCCGAGGAACAGCGTAAAGAACACGTTCTGCGAAGAAAGCGAGAAAAATTTGCCGTAATGCACCAGATCCCACGGCACTTCGGATAGCAGAGCAAACACTGCCAGACTGATGCCGTAACGCTTGCGGTCCCGGGTATGCAGATAGCCCTCGGTGATCAGAAAAGCGTAAATCGGAAACGCGATCCGGCCTATTCCCCGCAGCAGCGCGTACAGCGTCAACGTGCGCCCGAACAGCGTAAACAGCACCACGGGAGTGCGGCTGAGAAAAACGAACGTGACGTGATCGATCAGCATTGCCGCCGTGGCAATGATCTTCAGCCAGCTGCCGCTGAGGATACGAAATCTGTCGAAGTTGATTGACCGTGTTTCCTCCATGGAGAACTCCTTTTCCGCTGCCGGAACGCCTTAAATGTGCCGGAAGCCGCTGCCGATTATCTCGCTGCTAGTGGTTATGATCGTGAACGCCGAAGGATCGATCTCGTGGACCGTTTTCTGCAGCCTGCGCGCTTCAAAACGGCGGCAGACCGTATACATGATCGTTTTCTCGGAGCCGGTGTAAGCGCCCTCGGCGCGCAGGAGCGTTGCCCCCCGCGACAGGTCTTCCAGTACGAACTTTTTGATCTCCTCCGGCTTTTCCGTGATGATCGTGAAGTACTTGCAGCTGTTAAAGTTCTCCACCACCACGTCGATCAGGAAACCGCGCACGAACACGCCTACCACGGAGATCAGACCGATCTTCACGTTGAATACTAAGAATGCGGAGATCGATACCAGAAAGTCTACGCACAGAAGCGCCTTGCCCACGTCCAGCGGCGTGTATTTTTTCAGGATCATGGCAATAATGTCCGTACCGCCGGAAGTTGCCTCATAGTGGAATACCAGGCCGCTGCCGATGGCGGTCAATATGATCACGCAGCACAGTTCCAGCAGCGGCTCGTCGGTGAGCGGCTTCTCTATCGGCATGATAATGTCGAACAGCTTAAGAAACACCGAATATACCAGCGAGCAGAATATCGTGCGGATACCGCAGGATCTGCCCAGGAAGATAAAACCGATGATCAGCAGCAGGATGTTCAGGAGGGCAATGATGTTGGCCGTTCCGAATCCGATCAGCTTGCCCAGCGCGATACCGATACCGCTGACGCCGCCGATGGTGAAACCGTTGGGTATCTCAAAAATATGCACTTCCAGCGCGATCAGCAGCGCGCCCAGGGTAATTATCAAATACTCTTTAATGATCGTGCCCGCGCATTTTTTCTCCGCGTGCACAGTGTCGATACGTTTTTTTCTCAAAATTTACACCGTCCGATTAAGTCGATTTACTGTTGTCCGCTTATTAAAAACGTCACATTCCGTCAATATATTGTCAGCTTCATATTGTCAGCTTCCCAGTATCGCCGTGAGCCGGTCGGCGGCAGCCGGCAATTGACCGTCGTACCGCTCCACCGCCATCAGCAGCAGCACGTCCCCCGCGCCCAGTTCCCGGAGCGCTTCCATAACAACCGGCGTCTCGAAGTCGAGTTCTTTGCGGTGGGCAAACGTGGATTTTCCGAAGTCCTTGCTCATCACTCCGGAGAGCGCATGCCGGAACGAGTCTCCCAGAACTACCAGCTTTTTGTCCGCGTAGAGCGCCCCTTCCGCGTGAAATTGAGACAGCTCCGTCGGTGAAGAAGTCACGTGGTTTTCAAAATACTCCACGGTGGTCTTGATCTCCGGCTTGTATGAGATCGACCAGTCGCGGTAGGTAGTTTTGTATCCGCTGAAGTTGGAGAGGTCGCCGCCTTCCCGCGTACGTTCCGTCACGTCAAGTTCAAAAACATTGGTAGTGGCGAGGCCCAGCGCGCGGTAAACGGCCATCGCTCCGGTAAAGCCGCCGAGCGCGTTCCAGTGCGTATCCTGCTTGTAAAATACGTCGTAAAATATCTTCGTGGTGTTCAGTTCCGCCTTCGGATAGATGTAGCGCACGCTGCTGAAGGCGTTCATATATGACAGGAACGCGTCCTGGCGCTTGGTCTGCGTTTCCACCTTGTATGTGGGCATATATTCCGGATACATCTGCTCCTTGTTGGGAGCGGTCATGATCACCAGGTCGATACCTTTTTCGCGGCAGACGCGGTCCAGCGCGGCAAATGAATCCCGCCAGGCACCGGTCTCCTCCACCGACAGCAGATTGGTGCCGCGGTAGTACCCTTCCGAATTGTCGCCGCTGTAGAACAGCCAGTCCCGCCTGCCGTATATCGCGCCTCCGCCGTATTCGGGGGCCAGGTAGGAATTGTCCACTTTCTTCGGCTGCAATCCGTCCAGCGAATACTCGCCGCAGGAAGCGCAGCGCCTGAGCACGTAACCGTAGTTGTCCTGATCGGCCGTGCCGGACTTGACAGTTCTGTAATCATGCGTGTGGGGCGTGGGCGTGGGTTCGGGCGTTGCCGTCGGTTTCGGCGTGGATGTCGCGGTGGGTGCCGGCGTAGGCGTGGCCGTGGGTGCCGGCGTAGGCGTCGCGGTGGGTACCGGCGTGGCCGTTGCGTCAGCGGCTTCCGTTCCGTCCGGCGTAGCAGCAGGTTCAGGCGTGGGCGTAGCAGTGGGTATTGGAGTGACCGTTATTTCGGGCGTGGGACTCAGCGTCGGCGCGTCGGTGACAGGCGGCGTCCCGGTCGGAACCTCCGTGGGCCGCGGGGTGTCAAAACCGATGATTAGTCCAATGTCGATCGTAGCCTCGGGCTCCGCCGAACCGTCCGGCCCCGGTCCCTGCACGTCCTGCTGCCTATGCTTGCCTATAACGATATTGGTCAATACCGGACTCACATTCTTGCGGTAGAACCCGTCGTATTTGAGCGCTGCCGCGGTCTTAAGACCGATCAGCCGGTTGCGCGCGGG
>CACZOW010000096.1 GCA_902782885.1 uncultured Ruminococcus sp.
ACCGGCGCGGCAGTATAATATTGCCGCAGCGCCGCGAGAGGAGCTGCCGGAGGGACAACATGAAAAAGATCAGTGCGATGGTTATTGGCTGCGGCGACCGGGCAACCGTTTACGCGAACGAGGGATGCCGGAATCTGGACATGATGCGGATCGGGGCCTGCGTGGATCCGGACGTGAGCAAGCTTGAATTTATGAAAGCGCAGTTCGGCGTTCCGGCGGAGAATTGTTTTACGTCTGTTGAACAGGCGCTCAGCCGGGGCAGGATGTGCGACTGCATCATAAACGGAACCATGGACAAACTGCACGTCCCGACGACGCTGCCGTTTTTAGAGCAGGGCTACGACGTGCTGCTGGAAAAACCGGTATGCAATAACGAGAAAGAACTGCTGGAACTGAGAGACGCCGCGCAGCGGAATAATTGCCGCATTTTCGTGTGCCATGTGCTGCGTTACTCGCCCTTCTACAGAAAGATCAAAGAACTCATCCTGTCGGGCGAGATCGGCACTGTGAGGCATATTGCCACATACGAACACGTGGGCGTATTTCTCACGTCGGTGTCGTTCGTGCGCGGCAAGTGGCGGAGCGAGCGCGAGTGCGGCTCGTCGCTGCTGCTGGCAAAATGTTCCCACGACATGGATATGATCTGCTGGCTGAACAACGGAACGCTGCCGGACACGGTTTTCAGCGCCGGCGGCAGGGACTTCATTACGCCCGAAAACGCGCCGGAGGGGGCGGGGACAAGGTGTCTGGTGGATTGTCCGCAGAGCGTGCGCGAGAAATGTTTTTTTGACGCCAAACCGATGTATCTGGACAATTGCCTCCTGCCGTGGTACCCGTGGCAATGCACCGGTAAAGACTACCGCGAGATCACCGACGCGGAAAAAGAGGAATCGCTGAAAACGTACAATCCCCACGGAGAGTGCGCGTACAAGGCGGGGGGAGATATCGTTGATCACCAGACTGTTAACGTGAGGTTTAAGAACGGGTCGTACGCTTCGCACACCGTCACGCTGGGGTCGTTCCGCGACGGTAGGGATATATTCGTTGCCGGCACGCTGGGCGAGATCGACGGCCGGGCGGACGAGGGCCGGATCACGGTGCGGCATTACGACCGGAGCACGTCGTGGTATAACGGCCGCGTGATCGACGTCAACGACGATGCGGAGAGCGCCGGCGCGCATTACGGCGGCGACCGGGGGCTGGTGCGGGATTTCGTGAATACCGTTGCCGGCGGCGAGCTGTCAATATCCGCGACGACGATCGACGATTCGGTCAACGGCCAGCTGCTGGTCTTCCGCGCGGATGAGTCAATGAAAAAAGGCGTTCCGGTGAAGTTTTAAGCAGGGGGACAGAATGGATATTATAATTTTCGGCGGGCAGAGCAACATGCAGGGTCAGACCGAACGGCTTTCGGAATGCGCCGTAGTGGAAGGCGCGCGGGAGTACAAGATGCTTTCCGACGAACTTGTGCCGCTCCGGAATCCGGTGGGAGAAGACGTCACGTACGAGGGTACGGCGGGATACACGTTTCAGGAGGGCACGGACGCGGCGGCGTGGCTGGAGGCGCATGCGCTGGGTTCCGCGTGCTACGGGCACACGAATATGGTGCCGGCGTTCTGCCGGAGCTATCTGGCGCGGACGCGGGGGAGCGCTGCCGCCGTGCATGCCGCCAAGGGAAGCACTACCGCCGCGCAGTGGCTGCCCGGGACGCCGGGGTACGAGATGCTGGTGCGGAAAATATCGGCCGCGGTGCGTAAAGTTGAGATGGTTGACAGCGTCGGACATATCAGTTTCGTGTGGCTGCAGGGCGAGAGCGATGCCATCGAGGGCAAAACCAAAGCCCGCTACAAGGCGGAATTGTCCGAACTCGGGAGCGCGCTGCGGCGCGACGCGGGCGTCAATACCTTCGGAATAATTCGTGTTGGCCGCTTCACGGGCGACGCACGTGACCTGGAGATCATGGCGGCACAGGACGAGCTTTGCCGCGAGGATAATTATTTCGCGATGCTTACGGATATGGCGTCAAGCATGGGGACAGACCCCGTCAACATGAACCCGTATGTGGGCGGCCACTTCAGCGCTTTCGGACTGGAGAAACTGGGGGAGACCGCGGGTGCGGTACTGGCGCTGTTCGCAAAACGGGACGGCGTATACAGGGAGTTCCAGAGCAAACTGATCCCCACGCTGGATCCGGGAGCGGTCATCGGTGTGCGCACGCCGGAGCTGCGGGAAATGGCCAAAGCGCTGGTACGCCGCGGCGGATACGAAAATTTCCTGCATACGCTGCCGCACCGGTACTTTGACGAATACCAGCTGCACGCGTTTATCGTGTCGGAGCTGAAGGACCTCGACACCTGCCTTGCGGAGACGGAAAACCTGCTGCCGTATGTGGACAACTGGGCCACATGCGACCAGCTCTCGCCGAAAGCATTCGCGAAGCAGCCCGAACTGCTGCTGCCCCGCATCCGGCGGTGGCTCGCGTCGGGGAAAACGTATATTGTCCGCTTCGGGATCGGCATGCTGATGGCGCACTTCCTTGACGCCCGCTTTGACCCCGTGTATCCCGCGGAAGTGGCCGCGCTGCGCTCGGATGAATATTACGTCAACATGATGATCGCCTGGTACTTCGCCACGGCGCTGGCAAAACAGTACACTGCTGTGCTGCCGTATCTGGAAGAACGAAAACTCGACCCGTGGACGCACGGCAAAGCGATTCAAAAAGCCCTTGAGAGCCGCCGGCTGACGCCGGAACAAAAGGATCACCTGCGCGGCCTGAAGTGATTTTCCGGGTGATTTTCCGCGGCCGGGGCACCTTGCCATACTGACTCTGTTTGTGGTACAATATAATGTGTGAATGTATCTCACGAAAGGGTTCGGGCAATGCTCAGGAGACTGCTTCAGTTCATCGTTATATATGCCGTGATCGCGATCGCCGTATCGGCGGTCTTTCTCGGCGTTGACAGAGTCTGCTCCGGAACGTACAAGCCCGACGCTTCGGATGTTTTCAGGGACGGGGAGACCCCGCTCAAACTGATCTCTCTGCGGAACGGCTGCGCGTGCGTGCTGGGATATTACACCGAAGGCGCCAACGCCGGCACGATGTACTACAAAGTTTACGATCAGAACGGCACGCCCGTGGCGCGTCAGGACTTCTATGTGGCGGATACGCAGGTCAAGCTGTCGAGTTTGCTGCCCACGGAAGACGGATTCAGGATCGTTTGTCTGTGCACGCCCTGGGATCAGACGCAGAACGCGTACGGGGCGGTGTTCAGCGTCGACGGCAAATGGCAGCTGGCGGAGACCGAATTCTACCGGGACGGCGGCAACGAAGAATACCGCGGAAATTTTGACCGTTTCACCGCCGCGGACAACACCGGCGACTATTACGCGGGCATCGAAGGCGGAAATGTAACTCTGTTCGGAAAAGACGGCGGCATTGCCCTCCGGCTGCCTGCCGACCTCCTGTCCCGCGTGGAAGACGTCGCGGTGTTCGGAGACACGGTGCTGCTGGCGGGTGTCGATACCGAGAGCATCCTGGGCAACAACTTCAGATACGCGCTGTGCGCCGCGTACTCCCTGGGCGGTTCGTTCCGCTGGCAGAAGAGCCTGATGGACAACGACGGCACCTGTTCCGCACTGCTGAGAGCGGAGACGGGGGATGACGGTTTCCTGTTGACCGGGCGCAGCGTGGCGGACAGTTCGGAAGGCTGGCACAGCACGTCGAGGATCGACGGATTTATTGCCGACGACGACCCGTACCGCTTCCATATCGGACCCGACGCGGCCGCGGAAAATGCCAGTACGCTGTTCATCGTGAAATTGTCCGCGTCCGGAGACGTGACCGGCAGCGCCGTGTATACTCCGGAAGGCAACGAATATGTGCCCTCCGTTATGCAATACGATTTTCTGAGCGAATCCAGCCCGCTGGTGCTCAGCACATATCATGCCGAAAAGGAGCGGGCAAAGAACTACGGAGTAACCGTGCTGCGCGCGGACCGGTCGCTGAATATTGCCGCCGCGCATACGCTCACCATCAGCGGCGACACGGTCTTTTACCTGACGCAGGACATCACCGGCAGCGGCTTTTTCTTCTATCTGTCCCGCTCCGGCAGCGGACAATACAAACTGCTCCATTTCACTTCGATGTCCGACGCGGTCAACCACATGGAGACCGTTAAAAAACTCCGGCGGATCAGCGACTACAACGCGGTGCTGAGGCAGAAAGTGCCTGCGCTCATCGTGCTGGGCTTCACGGCGATGCTGTGCGTTTCCGGCGCGGCGCGGTACAGAGGAAGGCAAAAGAAAAAATGAAACGGGCACTCCGAATCCTAACAGTAATACTGATCGTCGCGGCGGTGGCGCTGCTTGCGGTGCTGCTGCTCAAATGGCGGCCGCTGGACGAATTTCTGACCTCGAAATTCGGCCGTACCGAATTCAGCCGGAAAACCGTTTCCACGCTGATAAAGATCGACGGCTTTGACGAACTGCTCCCCGAACCGGAGCGGCCGTTTGCGTATTCGGAAGCGGATAAGCTGTACGTATATTACAACGGGGGCAGCGTTGACATCACGCCTCCCGGTATTTCCCCGGTATTCTTCAGCGAGCAGAGCGGGCTGTCCGGCAAACTCAAATACCGCCATCACGCGTGCTTCGACGCGGAAAGCGGACAATTGCTGTTCGTGGTGGACGTGCAGAACGTGCCGCAGCTGTATCTGGCGGATCTGAAGAACGGGACTTCGGTGCGGGTGGCGGACAACGTCGACAGCTTTCTTTTCATTGACGGCGTGCCGGTATTCGCGGAAGGCTACACAAAATTCAACAATCTCTGCGTGCTGCGCGGCGGCAAGCGCGTCAATATTGCCCAGAACGTCATATCCGTGCCGGTCGCGGAGCAAAACGGCATACTTTACGTGACCGACGCAGGCAGCCTGGAGTTTTATTCCGTATCCGGCGCCAGCCCGTATACGCTGGCGGACGGAGTGAGCGAGATCGTGCGTTACCGCTCCGCCGGGGACAAACTGACCGCGTACTGCAGGTACGGCAAAAGTTATCTCAAGGCCGAACTGGAAGTGTCCTCCGGAAAGACCGAGCGCGCGGTGCTGGACAACGTGCCGGATCTGTGCGTGAGCGGCGAAGCGCGCGGATATGAATTCGGCGCTAAAGACGGTAAATTTATCTGTGTCGACCGGGATGGCGCGGCGACGGAACTGTTTTCCGGCGCGGGCCATATCTATAAAGTGTTTGAAACGTCGATCGATGACGCGGGCCGCCTTACCGCGCTGTTTGCCTCCGCAAAGGGGCTGTACCGCGGCACGTATGACGGCGAAAAAGCCTCCGCCGCGCTTCAATGCGCGTTTACCGGCGACCTGCGGCAATATAAAAAGCACCCGTGGCTGATCACCGAATTCATGGCGGCGGGGAGC
>CACZOW010000097.1 GCA_902782885.1 uncultured Ruminococcus sp.
ACGTCACGTTCAGCGTGATCGAAAACGGCATGGACGAATACGGCACGGCGCTCTATTTTGAAGAAAACCGTCAGCTCAAAGCGTGGCATCCCGGCACCTGCACCGTAAACGCCGTTGCGGCGGACGGAGCGGAAGCCTCGTTCCGGCTGTACGTGAAAGGCATAAATTCGATAAAACTCAGCAGCAGCTACGTTGAGATGGCAAAAGGGAGCGAGAAAGAGCTCGTTGTCAGCGTGAACGCGATCGATACCGACGGCACATTCGAATACACCATTGACCGGCCGGACGTAGTCAGCTTTGACGGACGTACATTGAAAGGGCTGGCGACCGGGCTGGCGCAGATCACCTTCACCACTTCGGATCCGGCAAGAACGATCTCGTGCACCGTGAGCGTCGCTTCGGAAACGGCATATATTCCGCTCGAAGAACGAACCGCGGAAGATATCCGGCTGCATACTCCGGGCGACGATTTCAAGCATACGAGCAGAACCGATGCCAACAGCGACAGCGCGTTCGAAGGCGTCCCCGGAATATCGTACGACGTTACTAAATACAAACTCGTGCGCATTGTCGTAAAAGATGATTCAAAGCGGGATTATTCCCCCGGGAGCCACCAGATCCCTGCCGGGGTCTCGATCGCCGCCGTTGACGCTTCCGGCAGGAGAGTAAATTTCGGCTACACCAACATCAACAGCGCGGCTGCGATGGCGCTGCCTGTAGGCGAATACTCCTTTGAGCTCGAAACTCCGGTAGAAGGTTTTCTGCCGTATTTCCGCACCAACGTATGCCGTGTTTCCAGCAAAGCGCGGTATACCAACGTAGAACTGCACCTCTTCCCGGCAGACGAATACTCCGAAAAGTGCACGATTACGGTCAGGGACGAGCACGGCATCCCCCTCCCCGGGGCGGAAGTGTATTTGTCATACAGGACCGAAGGGAGCGTTCCGTTTGTCACCGACGGCAACGGAATGACCGTCATAAACACGCCCTTATACTATTACGCGGGAACGGGCTATACCGAAACTGTACAGCTTTATATCAAAGCGCCCGGCTATATCCCCCTCCATCCTCAGCGCATTCCGCGCAGCGTTGCGGCATACGACGCGGTCATGATCAGCGCCGATACGGTGAACGCGTTGGCCGTCGCGGTCAATGAACTGGAGCGCAGCGTGATCGACGGTTTCCTCTGGTTCGTTGACGGCGGCAATGAGATCGAGGTCGACAACGCCGATCAGCACGGCACTTTCCGCGAAGTGCTTCCGGGTTACAGCCCCGACGATATTTTAAACAGTTTTTCAGCGCTCCTGCCCGCGGAGTATCTGACGAATCTGGAACGGTCGGATTTTTACGCTTACCTGAAAAGCCGGTACTACTTCGACGGCAGCAAGTATTATTACAATACTGCCGCGCCTAAATACAGAGCGTCGACCGACAGCGACTACCGCAAAGCCGAGTACATTGTCGATTCCGAACGGCTTTCGGATCCCGAAGATATCTCAATGTCGATCAGTTCGGAGTATAAATACAGTATTACGATCCCGATGAAACTCGCTCCGGGGCACAATAATCTGTTTACGGAAAATTACGAACTGTACAATTTCGCTTTTGAAAACGGGTCATGGAGGATCTGCTGGTATGCCGTATAGTACTGATCGCGCGGTCGTCTTCATGCTGTTCGGCCAGTCCAACGCGGTCGGACACGGAATACCTATGAAGCCGGAGGACCGGATCGTGCAGCCGCTCAAAAACGTATTCGGGCTCGCCCGCGATCCGAACCAGTCGTTCGACGTCCGCGAGCTTAGCTGGAGCGGATATACGAGCGCCGGGATGAATCTGGGCGAGACGCAGGACGATACGTATTCGCTGGCAAACTGTCTGGCGCGGCAATGGCAGGACGCCGTTGACGCCGGGACCCGGCTGCCCGATCTGTATATCATTCATATTGCCATCGGCGCGCAGGGCGTGACGGAACGGTTCATGTGGTACCCGGACCGGCCGCCGAAGCTGGTGCCCGGACCGCTCGGGACCGCGGATATTTCGCTGTTTCCGTTGGCAACGCATATACTGGAGCTCGCGGCGCGGAGTTTTGACGCCGCCGGCATCGTCCCGGAATACGTGCTGCACTGGCGCGGGGGCGAAGAGGACGAACTGTTCACTCCGGAGGAATTGCGGCCGGTGCTGCGCGGCATTTATGACAGGCTGTTTCGCGGCTTCCGGGAGGCGGCGGGTCAAAATTTCCCCATAGTAATCCACCGGTTTTGCGACGAGCCGGACGACAACGGCAACTGCCCCGCCTGGACCTGTTTCGAGACCGTCGACTACATCAATTCGGTATTTGACGAGCTGGCCGCCGGGGACAACATCTCCGTTTTCGACGCGCGGACATTGCCCGCGTACAACCGGAACGCGAGATATCACGGGCTTTTTATTGACGACGGCGTCCACTACACCCCGGAGGTCAACGACCAGGTCGCCGCCGGGATCCTGCAGAAATATATCTAAAATCGAGCTTCGTTATTTCACGAAAGACCCAGCTGCGCAGCGGTGAGAT
>CACZOW010000098.1 GCA_902782885.1 uncultured Ruminococcus sp.
CCTCCGGTCCTTAGATCTGAACTCCGGCCGGCAGTTTGCCGCCGTAGTATTTTTCGTAGAATTCCCGCCGGAAATCCAGCAGGCTGTCGTTTAGTATAGCATATCTGACTTGTTTCATCAAGTTGATCAGGAAGTGCAGGTTATGGAGCGTGGTGAGCCGCAGTCCGTACATCTCGCCGGCTTTGATCAGGTGCCGGATGTACGCGCGGGTGTGGTCGCGGCAGGCGGGGCAGCCGCATTCGGGGTCAACGGGCCCGAAGTCCCGGGCATACGCCGCGTCGCGGACAATGACTTTGCCCCGCGAGGTCATGCACGTGCCGTTGCGCCCGATGCGCGTGGGCAATACGCAGTCGAACATATCTATTCCCCGGATCGCGCCTTCGATGAGATAGTCCGGCGTGCCGACGCCCATCAGGTAGCGCGCTTTGTTGTCCGGCAGCAGCGGCACGGTCTCTTCCAGCATTTCGTACATCAGCGGCGCGGGTTCGCCCACGCTGAGGCCGCCGATGGCGTAGCCGGGGAAGTCCATTGCCACCAGATCCTGCGCGGAGATCCGGCGCAGATCCGCGTACATGCCGCCCTGAACGATGCCGAACAGCGATTGCCGCTCCGTGTCGGTATGGGCTTTCATGCAGCGCTCGGCCCAGCGCGTGGTCATATACATTGACTTTTTCGTGTATTCATATGTGGACGGATACGGCGCGCACTCGTCGAAGGCCATGATTATGTCGGCGCCCAGCGCGTTCTCGATCTCCATTGCCTTTTCGGGGGATATAAAGTGCCTGGAACCGTCCAGATGCGAGTTGAAATACACGCCTTCTTCGGTGATCTTACGCAGCGTGCTGAGGGAAAAGATCTGGAAACCGCCGCTGTCGGTCAATATTGCCCGGTCCCAGTTCATGAATTTATGCAGCCCGCCGGCTTCGCGCACGAGTTCGTGCCCCGGCCGCAGATACAGGTGGTATGTGTTGGACAATATTATCCCGGCGTTCATTTCCCGCAGTTCGCCCGGAGAGATGCCTTTTACCGATGCCTGCGTACCTACCGGCATGAAAGTCGGGGTCTCGATATCTCCGTGCGGCGTATGCAGCACGCCCAGTCTCGCGCCCGATTGTTTGCATATCTTTTTCAGTTCATAAGTTACAGCAGCCATTTATTTTTCCCTTGTCCTTTGCCCTTTAATTTGCCATTTGCCCTTTGCAATTTGCCATTTGCCATTAATGAATGTACATCGCGTCGCCGAAGGAGAAAAACCGGTACCGCTCAGTGATCGCGTGGCGGTATGCCTCGAGCACATGTTCCCGGCCGGCAAGCGCGGAGACCAGCATCAGGAGCGTGGACTCCGGCAGATGGAAGTTCGTGATGAGGGCGTCCAGCACCTTGAAGCGGTAGCCCGGATAGATATAGATATCCGTCCAGCCTGAGCCCGGCCGCAGCGCGCCTGTTTCGTCGGAGGCGGTCTCCAATACGCGGCAGGAGGTGGTGCCCACGGATACGATGCGGCCTCCGGAAGCTTTGGCGGCGTTGACAGTCGCGGCGGCTTCGGGAGTGACCTCGTAATATTCGGAATGCATCAGGTGATCTTCGATGTTGTCCTCTTTGACCGGACGGAACGTTCCGAGCCCCACGTGCAGCGTTACGAAGGCGGTGTGTATGCCTTTGACGCGAATGCGGTCCAGCAGTTCTTCGGTGAAATGGAGCCCGGCGGTGGGCGCGGCGGCAGAGCCGTTTTCCCGGGAGTATACGGTCTGGTAGCGCTCGGGATCGTCCAGTTTTTCCTTTATATACGGGGGCAGGGGAACGATGCCTACACGGTCCAGGATCTCCTCAAATGCGCCGCGGAAATTGAAGCGCACGATGCGGTTGCCGCCGCCGGCGATCTCCATTATTTCGGCCCGCAGCATGGGCGCGCGCATGAGTTCTTCCGGGGTCGCGCCGTCTCCGAAGTCGAATACGGCGCCGGGCTTTGCCTTTTTGCCGGGGCGGAGCAGCACTTCCCAGAAGCAGTTGTCCGGAAGGTCGGGGTATGCGGGAGCGGGGTAGTTTTTGCCCGCCAGTTCCGCTTCGCCGAGCCGCTTCAGCAACACGAATTCAATGGCGCTGCCGGTGGGATTTTTTACGCCCAGCAGGCGCGCGGGAATTACGCGGGTATCGTTCAGCACCAGGCAGTCGCCGGGCCGCAGCAGGTCGACGATATCCGTAAAATGACGGTCCGCGTATTCGCCGGTATGTTTGTCAAGTGTAAGCAGGCGCGAGGCGCTGCGGTCCCGGAGCGGTGTCTGTGCGATCAGTTCCGGCGGCAGATCATAATAAAAATCGTGAAGTTTCAATTTATGTTTGTACTCCTTTTGATCAAGGGATAATGCCGTTTTATCTTTTAGTCCTGGTATACTCGGCTTCGTCGATCAGTCTGACGCCGGGCATGTAGAACTGGATGATATCTTCGAATGATTTGCCCGCGCGGCTCATTTCCTCCGCACCGTCCTGGCTCATGCCTACGCCGTGGCCGTGACCGTTGCCCCGGATCACGATCTGTTTCGGATCGGAGGGGCCCAGTATCCGGATGCGTTCATAAGTATAGCCGTTGGCCGCTCGCACCGCGTAGGAATCCGGCAGGAAGGCGAGCGTGTACGCGGTTCCCTCCAGGTATTTGCGGGCGCGGGTAGAGAGCGCGTCGTCGCGGCCGTCGCTCTGATAGTCGATTCTGACGGTCTCATCCACGTCGAACCAGAACAGCTGGCCCACGGTATTCAGGCACAGACGCGTCTGCTGCAGCGTGAGCAGCGCGTCGGTCTCGCTGCCCTCGAAGATCATCTCGGTCACGCGGCCGGATACCGCGCGGTCGGTGACGTTTATGTATCTCAGGCTGCCGATGGAAATGCCTCTATGGTTGTAGATGTAGTCCGCGACCCGCGTGGAGAGCGTAGCTCCGGTGTACGTTTTTTTCCAGGGGTAATCGGGGGTCCACGGATCCGGTACGCTCACGTAGGGTTCCTGCGTTCCGCCCCAGACCGTCTCGGTGACTTCGGTGTAGCCGCCGTTGTTGCCGTGATAGAAGAGCGCGTCGCAGATGATATCCTTGTACGTGAGGATAATGCCGGCGGTATCACGCGTTGCCCGCGTGGTGTTTTCAAATTCGCCGGGGTCGCCGTTGTCCTTGATATACCCGCTGTACACCTGATAGTTGGTGGTGTCGTCCATGTGGAAGCCGTACGCGGTAAGTTTATTGTTATAAATGTAATAATATGCCAGGGTGCGCGCCATGATCGCCTGCGCTTTTAGACCTTCCTTGCGCCATTCCCAGCTCACGGGCGTGCCGGCGATCATTTCGGAGGGGACAACGGCGTACGTGTAATCTTCGACGTCAACGTCGTTGACCAGCACCAGTTTTCCGCCCTGATGGCGATGGATATCGAAATAGCCGCGGTACCGTGCCAGCCCGAGCTTGAGCAGGGGAGGCAGCGTGCCTTCGCCGGGATCCAGCGGCGTGACGCGCACTTTATACTGACTGTCGCTCACGGACAATATCAGTACCGGCGAGCCGTCCACGTACATTTTTACCGCGCCCGACCCGCAGGTCAGCACGGACAATTCATACCCGGCCTCCGAGAGTCTGCCGCTCAGCAGCGTCCAGCGGTCCTGTCCGGTCACGTCTTTCACGCCCGCGGCAGGATAATTCTGATAGAATCCGGCGCCTACGAACCAGTTCGCGCCGTCGAACATGTAAAGCAAAGACGTGCCGGCGCCTTCCATCAACCGGGAGATCCGCAGCATTTCCAGCCGCGCGGCATCGATATCGGCCAGCGGCGGCGTGACGGCGATGTGATATCCGCTGTCGGCTCTCGCGGTCACGGTGCTGCCGGCGTAAAAGCGCAGCACAGGGGAGTATTCGGTGTTGTTTCGGACAATGCCCATCGTGCCCCCGCTGTCAGAACCGGTGGTGAGTACGTCAACGGCGCTCTTGTTGAATTTGAGTCCGATGCGTACGGTGTCAACATGCGGCGCTACCTCAGGCAGCGGCTCCGGCGTGGGTTCCGGCGTGGGCGTGGGAGGTTCCGTAGGCGGCTCTGTAGGGGGTTCTGTGGGGGGTTCTGTGGGCGGTTCTGTAGGTGAGGCAGTGGGAGTTTCCGCCGTGGCCCCGGCCGGTGTGGCGGTCGCCGCTTCGTCAGGCGTCGCTTCCGGCGTTCCCGACGGTACTTCTGTTACCGCTTCCGGTGTGGCAGACGGTCCATCGGTCTCCGCGGCCGGCACGGTCGAAGGCTCATCAGTCTCCGTTTCCGCGCCCGATCCGGTCGCGGCTTCGGCGGCGCGGATGCCGATCGGCGCGCGGGAAAACAGCGCGGCGCATAAAAACGCAGCCGCGGCAATGATCAATGCCAATACTGCTTTGCCGACGCTGTTCCGTGTCAAACCACTATCAGTCTCCGTTCTCCAGTCCGGTAAAATAACTGTGCCAGTTTTTCATGGAAGTCTCTATCAGTTCAGTGAGGTCGATGCGCTCAAAAACGCCCTGATCGACCGTGCAGGAGTACTTGCCGGAGTTGACCAGTTCATCCGCTTCGCGGTCAACGATATACAGCCGCGTCCATTCCAGCATCGTGTCGGTGTTTTTCAGCGACTCAAAATCCTGCGTTTTGCCCGCGCGCACGACGTACACCGCGTCTTTTGAAACGACCGTGCCCAGCGCTCCGTCTTCCGCGGCCGTCGCCCAGGCGTACAGTTCGGGGAAGCTCGTCTTCATGGCTTCGGTGACCGTGATAATTCCCTTAAGCTCTCTGAGCTCTTCATCATCGCAGTGTTTTTCAATCAGCGCGGTCATGTCCGCGCCGTTCCGGATCTGCTCTTCCAGTTCCCGCGCCAGTGTCAATACCGTGTTGGTCTTTGCCTCGTTAAGACCGGATAGATCCAGCGACAGCACTGTGCATTCGCGCCCGTACAGGAACTGGCGGAACGCTTCATACGCGGCCTGCTGATTCGTTTCCGACACGTCGGCGCCCGCTTCTTTCCGCTCGTTATACTTTTCGATCAGCGCCCAGTTCAGCCAGAAATCCGTATACTGTTTTTCAGTCAGACCGTAATAGTGCGCGAAAAAACTGTCGCCCTTGTCCAGGCTGCCGTCCTCCGCGCGGAATTGCGTTTTTTCGGCGGCAATACTGTCCAGCACCTCTTTGCGCTCCGCTTCGTCGAGTTCGAGTCCCGCGGCCTTCGCTTCGCGCAGACTGAATATATATTCTTTCGTAAAGGACAACACAGCGTTCTTTACCGTGGCGCCGCGGTCAATGCCCTCTTCGGTGAGCAGCGCGTACGCCGTGTTTTCCTGATCCAGCACCAGGGAGGCATAGAAACGGAATTCGTTCTCATAAACGGGCGTGCCGTCCGCGGTCAATACCACCGCGCCCCTGTCCACTTTTACGCCGTCCTGTTTTTTATGCTTATTGCCGATCACAGCCACGATGATGACCGCGACCAGAATGATCAGTGCCACGCCGGCGGCGGTGAACAGGATCAGTTTGCGTTTAACGGAATTTGAATTGACATCATTTGACATAATTAACTGTTTCCTTATCTTTGGCATTGACCGGTATCAGCTTGGGCGCCCGGCCGTCAGCGCTGCGTCAGTCGCTGTCGAACATGTCGCCTTTCATGGCGGAGAACGTGTCGAAAACGAAGTAAACGTACAGGTAATTTACGATGGTCCGGAGCATCCAGGTGGCCACCATTATGCAGATCGCGGCGCCCCGGCTGGCGAGACCGTAGTGTATTGCCCACAGCAGCACGCGGATGCCCCCTGAGATCAGCAGGTAGAGGAGCGTGCGGGGCATGAGGTACCAGCAGTAGCCGTTGACCATGCGGAACGCTACGCCGACACCGCCGCGCCGGAAATATATCAGCGAGGGGATCATGTATGTTATGTACAGCACGAAGAAGGTGAGCGCGAAGAACGCGGCGACCAGCGACACGACGCACATCAGGATCATCGGCAGCAGCATGCCCGCGGAGCCGAGGAAGAACAGTTTGACCGACATGATGGCGGGGATCGCGGAGTACAGCACCGCGGCGGCCACCAGCAGGGTCAATATGATCGTTATAAAGAAATACACGGCCAGTTTGAAGGTATACCGCCCGATGCCCACGCGGTATTCGCCGCGGCGGCGGGGCTTGTCAAAGGTGGCGCCGGACAACTGGTTGAAGAATCCGGAAAACAGCAGCCCGAGTATCACGCATCCGGCAAAAAGCAGCAGCGCGGCTGCGCCCAGCGTGAGTGCCGCGACGCGCGGAGTCTTGAAAAATGTAAGGAAGCGGTTGGCCAGGTCGTTCAGGAAGGCAACGTAGTCAAACCCTTTGAACGTGCTGAAATGGGCATACTGCCTTGTCCAGGAATTGTACTGTTCGACAATGGTGAGCGCAAGTGTCGCCAATGCTACGAAAGCAAACAACCCGGGCCGTTTTTTTGCACGTTTAAGGCAATTTTTGAAGCTGTTCATCCGCTGCTCTTCTCCGTTCGCGAATTTGCGGAGCCCGCCTGCCCGTCCGCCTGTCGGCCGGGCGCCTCGTGCTTCCGCGGCTTCGGCAGGGGTCAATGCCCTTCCGGCCGAAGTCATACACATTAATTATACCACTGATGCGCGCGCGTTGCAAGCTTTGAGCTGGCTCTACTCCCGAAATCGTAATGACAATGCTTGATTGCTTGATTCAAACATTGCGACAGATAACGCCTGTGAAAACAGGTAATATCCTGTCATTTTCATTTTTCATGCGGATTTTCCTTCAA
>CACZOW010000099.1 GCA_902782885.1 uncultured Ruminococcus sp.
CGCAATTGGAAAGTGAAAGGGACGCTTTTTCTTGACACGTGGCAATATGTGGTATAAAATTAGGGCAATTAGGAGCGCTGTCTATGCTTTTTGTTTTGATGCGGTGCGGCGCGCAATAATTATATCTGATCAGTAACAGTATGATCGCGTTAGAGAAAGGAATGACCGAAATGGTAGTATGTCCAAATTGCGGAGCACAGTTGCCCGACGGAACCAAATTTTGTGTGAACTGCGGCCAGAAACTTGTAACAGAACAGCCCGCGCCTCAACCCGTTAATCAGCAGCCGGAACAACAGCCTGTCCAGCAGCCTGTCCAGCAGCAGACGGTACCCCCTTATCAGGTTAAAGATCCTTATTATCAGGACAACATGAATCAGCAGGTCCCGCCGGTGATCTACGGCGGAGCGCAGCAGGCTCCCGTTCAGACCGGTACTAACGGAATGGCGGTCGGTTCGCTTATTTGCGGTCTGCTTGCTCTTTTTAGCTCGTTTTTCGTATGCTTTTTGATCCCGGCCTTTATCGCTCTTATCTGCGGTATCCTCGGAATTATTTTTGCGGCTGTTTCACGCAAGAAAACTCCGACCGGAAAAATGCCCGGTATGGCTATTGCAGGACTTGTTTGTGCTATTTTAGGCCTTATTACCGCTGTGATATATTTTATTCTTTTCTTTGTCGGTTTGGGCGCGGTGAACTGCGGTGCCGGATGTCTGCCTGCAGGCGTACTTGAAGAGATAAACAGCATTAATATCTGATCGTTCTGCACTGTAACAGCAGACTGCACGGAAATGACTAAAAAAACTATTGCGTTAACTATGGGGGACCCGCTTGGAGTGGGTCCCGAAATCGTTGTCCGCGCGCTTACTGACGGGGATGTCAGGCGTGTTTGTACGCCGCTCGCCGTTGGCAGCCGCGCCGTTTTTGACCGCGCCGCAGCGCTTTGGGGGATAGACGGTTTCGAAGAAAGATTCGGGGACGGTATTATTGACGTTCCGCTTCCGGATAATGCTCCTGCGGCGGATAAGCTCACCGAATTTGCGGGTACGGTCAATGCTTTTGCAGGGCAGCACGCGTTCGATTGTATAAAAAAAGCGCACGAGCTGTGTGCCGGAGGGCAGGCTGATGCTGTTGCGACCGCGCCGGTCAATAAAGAGGCGCTCCGTGCGGCGGGTGTCCCGTATATCGGGCATACCGAGATCTTCGGGGCGTTGACCGGGACGGATGATCCTCTTACAATGTTTGAAACGGACGGACTCAGGGTGTTCTTTTTGACGCGCCACGTTTCCTTAAAACGTGCGTGCGCGATGGTGACGAAAAAACGGCTTCGCGATTATATCGGACGGTCGCTTGGCGCGCTTGCGCAGCTGGGCGTAAACGTTACGCCGGAAAAGCCGCTTGCCGTGGCGGGGCTGAATCCGCATTCCGGGGAGCACGGGCTGTTCGGCAGGGACGAAGTCGACGTCATCGAGCCGGTCGTTTGTGAGGCGAAGGCGAAGGGGCTTCCCGTGGAGGGGCCGGTCGGGGCCGATTCGGTGTTTCATATGGCGCATATCGGCAGGTTCTCGGCGGTGCTTTCGCTGTACCACGATCAGGGACATATTGCCACCAAGACGCTTGATTTTGAGCGCACGATCTCGCTTACGCTCGGTATGCCTTATTTGCGCACGTCTGTTGATCACGGTACCGCGTTCGATATTGCGTGGCAGAAAAAAGTCAGCCCCGTGTCGATGCGCGAGGCTGCTTTGCTGGCGGCTAAGTATGCGTTTTAATTTTGCATGATCTTATCGTACTAAACGCCGCAAAATGGCATATGTTTCAGTTTTCAAGCCGCTTCTCCGCGGCTTTTACTGTCTGTTCCATAAGGGTGCAGATCGTCATTGGGCCAACGCCTCCCGGGACGGGCGTGTATGCGGAGGCGAGGGGGGCGGCATTTTTAAGGTCAATATCGCCTACGTTGCCTGCGTTGTAGCCTGCGTCGATCAGCACGGCGCCCGGTTTTATCCATTCTGCTTTGACGAATTCCGGCTCGCCTACGCACGCTACGACTATGTCGGCGCGGCGCACGACTTGCGGAATGTCTACCGTTTTTCTGTGGGTTACGGTGACGGTTGCGTTTTCGCGGAGGAGAAGCATTGCCGCCGGCTTTCCGAGGATGCGGCTGCGGCCGATGACGACAGCTTCTTTGCCTTCGATCTGTATCCCGTATTCTTTTAGTATCCTTATTATTCCGCCCGGAGTGGCGGCAACGAATCCGTCTCCGCCCAGTGCGACGCGGCCGTAGCTTTGTGCGTTTACGCCGTCAACGTCTTTTTCGGGGTCTATTTCATTGAAGCATCTGTTTTCGTCGATCTGTTTCGGCGCGGGATGCTGGAGAAGTATGCCGCATACGTCCGGGTCCGCGTTTAGTTCGCGGATCTTTTCGAGCAGTTCTTCGGTGGTGGTTTCTTCGGGGAGGGCGATCCGCCTCGGTTCTAATCCGATGCGTTCGCAGGCGCGGCCTTTCATGCGTACGTAAGTGACTGACGCGGGGTTTTCTCCTACGATGATCGTTGCCAGCGCAGGCGTCCGTCCGGTTTTTTCAATTATTGCCGCCACGCGCGCTTTTAATTCGGCTTCGATAATGGAGGCAAGGGCTTTGCCGTTTAATATTAGTTGGCCGCCCTGTGTTTTGGCGGATTCGATAAGTGCCTGTCGCTCGGTGCCTGTCATTGTCCGCGGCTCCTTTCTGTGAAAAACTGCGTGAAATTACTTGCAGTACGTTTCAATGTAGTTGTCGATCGCTTCCTGAACGATCGCTATGGCGTCGTCGCGGCCGCCCACTTCGTCGTTTACTGCGGTCTGTTTGTTTTCCAGCGATTTGTATACGGTAAAGAAGTGCGACATTTCGGCGAACAGGTGCTGGGGGAGTTCGTCAATGTCGTGGTACATATTGTAGTTCGGATCGTTGAACGGGATGGCGATTATTTTTTCGTCGCGGCGGCCGGCGTCGATCATCGAGATGACTCCGATGGGGTAGCAGCGGACGAGCGTCATTGGTTCGATTTCTTCCGAGCAGATGATCAGTACGTCGAGGGGGTCAAGGTCGTCGCCGTACGTGCGCGGGATGAAGCCGTAGTTTGCCGGGTAGTGCGTGGAGGTGTACAGTATGCG